>NZ_JBEXTX010000012.1:0-108854 GCF_040614175.1 Amycolatopsis sp. NPDC006131 | reverse complement strand
GACCTGGAGGCGCGGACGGAGGTCGTCGGGTTCGTCGACATGGTCGGCTACACGCGGGTGACCCGCCGCGCCCCCACAAAACACGCGAAACGCAAACGGCTCGCGCTCTCCGCGAGCACGAGCCTCCGATGCGTGGAGCTGAGGGGAATCGAACCCCTGACCTCTGCCTTGCAAAAGCAGCGCTCTACCAATTGAGCTACAGCCCCGGACGCGGGCCCCCAAGCCCGCGGGAAGTTCAGTTGTTCGTGCCTGCCTCGGCGGCCTTCGCCGGCGCGCTGCCGTTCGTCGAGACCGCGGCCAGCGGGCGCTCGGTCGGGGCGGTGGCCTCGCGCCACAGGTCGGCCTCAGCCTTCGCGTCTTTGTTGCGCTTGATCACGAACAGCACCCCACCCGCGACGACTGCGAGCGCCAGCAGCTTCTTCACGTTCAGGCCCCTCTTCGACGGTCCGGCTGACCTCACGATGCTACTGCACCCGCCAGGGGGAGGTTCGCGCGGTGCGGACGGCCGCGAGCTGTAATGCAGGTCACATCCACTTCGACTTCCTCTGGTGGTTCGCGCCACGTCCACCGTCCGCCCGCGAAAGCAGGAAGTCATGAACCCCTTCGACGTGGAGACCTTGCGGCGGTCCCTCGACGGCGCCGCCCTGACACCCGGCGATCCGGGCTACGACCAGGGCCGCGCCGTGTGGAACGGCCTCATCGACCGCCATCCCGCGGTCATCGTCCAGCCGTCCGGCCCGCGGGACGTCGCCACGGCGCTCGCGACCGCCCGGAACTCCGGGCTGGAGGTGGCCGTGCGCGGCGGCGGGCACAACGTCGGCGGGGCCGCGGTCGCCGATGGCGGCCTGACCATCGACCTGAGCAGCCTCGACCAGGTCGTGGTCGACCCCGGCAGCCGCACCGCGCGGGTCGGCGGCGGCGCGCGGTGGCGACAGGTCGACACCGCCACCCAGGGGCACGGCCTGGCGACCGTCGGCGGCACCGTCAGCGACACCGGCGTCGCCGGCCTCACCCTCGGCGGCGGCTTCGGCTGGCTCACCAACCAGTACGGCCTGGCCTGCGACAACCTGCTCTCCGCGGAGGTCGTCCTCCCCTCCGGCGACGTGCTGCGCGCGTCGGACACCGAGAACACCGACCTGTTCTGGGCCCTGCGCGGTGGCGGCGGGAACTTCGGCGTCGTCACCGAGTTCGAGTTCCGGCTCCACCCGGTCGGGCCGATCATCCAGCTCGGGCTGTTCTTCTGGGAGGACGACCGCGGCGCCGAAGCACTGCGGCACATGCAGGGGATCGTCGAATCGTTGCCGCGGAAAGCCGGCGCCATCATCGCGGCGCTGAACGCCCCGCCCGCCGATTTCGTGCCCGAGGAACACCACTTCCGCCCGGGTTACGCGCTCCTCCTCGCCGGTTTCGGCCCGGAACCGGAATTCGGCGAAGCCGCGCAGCAGGTCCGCACCGGTCTCGCGCCGCTGTTCGAGTTCACCATCCCGATGCCCTACGTCGCGCTCCAGCAAATGCTCGACGAAACCGCGTTGCCGGGCATCCTCGCCTACGAGAAAGCGCTTTACCTGGACCGCTTCTCGGAGCCGGTCATCACCGCGGTCACCGAACGGATGCCGCTGCGGAGCTCGCCGATGTCGTTCCTGCCCAACATGTTCGCGGGCGGCGCGTTCACCGAGGTCGCCGACGACGCCACGGCGTTCGGCGGCGCCCGGAACCCCGTGGTGCTGTTCAGCATCGCCGCGCTGGCCACCGACGCGGACCTCCTCGCGCGTGACCGGCAATGGGCCCGGGATCTGTGGGACGCCGTGGCGCCGCATTCGTCCGGCACCGGCGGCTACGTCAATTTCATGACCGACTACGAGGACGACCGCGTGCGCACGAGTTTCGGGGCCGCGAAATACGCGCGGCTGGCCCGGATCAAGGCGCACTACGACCCGGAGAACCTGCTGCACCGCAACCCGAACATAAAACCCGCACTCGCACCCGCGTGAGTGATTAGCGCCCCTGCCACCCGGGTAGCCGATTCGTGACGGTGACGAAGGAGGGGCAGGAATGACCGACAAGGAAGACCGTCAGGAAGGCATCAAGGGCGCGGTCGAGGGCCTGAAGGGCAAGGTCAAGGAGACCGCGGGCACGTTCCTGGGGAACGCCTCGGCGCAGCGGGAAGGCCGCGCGCAGCAGGAGAAGGCGGACGCGCAGCAGCGGGTCAGCGAGAAGGAAGCCGAAGCCGACCGGGCGCGGGAGGAAGCGGCCCTCGGTGAGGCGCGGCAGCGCAGCGAGCAGTAACACACCCCGAGACACGGCCAGGTCAGACGCGGCACAGTTCCCCGTCTGTCCTGGCCGTTCCACGTGGAACCAAGGTTGACCTTGTCCCTGGGGCAAGCCCCACAGTCGCTTCCGCCGGGCAAAATGCCTGGTACGAGGAGGGCGACATGGGACTGCTCACAATCGGGGCGTTCGCCCGCGCGGCGGGACTGTCCCCGAAGGCCTTGCGGCTCTACGACGACCTGGGCCTCCTCCGGCCCGCGTCGGTCGACCCGGTGTCCGGCTACCGGCGGTACTCGCCGGACCAGCTGGAGCGGGCCCGCCTGATCGGTTTGCTGCGCCGGACCGGGATGCCGCTGGCGCGGATCTCGCTGGCGCTGTCCAGCCCCGATCCGGCAACCGAGGTCCTCGCGTACTGGCGTTCGGTCGAGGCCGACGTCGCGGCGCGCGGGCGGCTCGTCGCCTTCCTCGTCGAGCAACTGTCCGGAAAGGACACTGCGATGACGGGACTCATCCACGCCGCACGCGCCGACCGTGGTCTGGTGCGGGAATCGAACCAGGACGCCGCCTACGCCGGGCCGCACCTGCTGGCCGTCGCCGACGGGTTCGGCCAGGGCGGGCACCAGGCGAGCGTCGCCGCGATCGAGGCCGTGCGGCCGCTGGACTCGCTGACGAGCGGCGATCCGCTGGCGGCCCTCGGCGAAGCGTTCCGCGTGGCCGGCGCCGCAGTCCGAAACCTCGAGGACGCCGGCACCACGCTGACCGCGCTCCTGTGGTCGGGTTCCCGGCTCGGGGTCGTGCACGTCGGCGATTCGCGCGCGTACCTGCTGCGCGCAGGCGAGCTGCACCAGCTGACGCAGGACCACGTGCAGGGCACCGCGATCCCGGCGACGCTGGTCAAGGCCTTGCACCGGCAGCCGGCCGAGCCGGATCTGCTGCTGCGCGACGGCCGGAACGGCGACCGGTACCTGCTGTGCTCCGACGGCCTCTACAACGCGGTGCCGGCCAACGTGCTGCACGCCGAGCTGCGGGCGGCCGCCACCCCGGGCGACGCCGTCGGCACGCTGGTCGACCTCGCGAACCGGCGTGGCGGCCCGGACAACATCGCCTGCGTGGTCGCCGACGTCGCGGCTTAGGCGCCGCGGACGGCCTGGACGTCGAAGCGGAGCTCGACCGTCGAACCGACCACGACCAGGCCCTTCGCGAGCGTCTGCTGCCAGTTGATCGTGAAGTCCTCGCGGTGCAGCTCGGCCTTCGCGACCGCGCCGAGGCGCTCGCCGTTCCACGACCGCAGGCCGAGGTAGCTCGCGTCCAGGCGCACGCCGCGGCTCGCGCCGCGCAGGTTGAGCGTGCCGTCGATCTGCCAGCGGTCCCCGGCCACGCGCTGGGCCCGGTCGCTGAAGAAGTGGATCTTCGGGAAGCGTTCGACGTCGAGGAAGTCGGGCGAGCGCAGGTGCTCGTCCCGCTTCTCGGCGGCGGTGTCGATGCTGGCCGCGTCGATGACGACCTCGATCGACGAGTTCTCGATCCGCTCGCCGACGGTGACGCTGCCGTGGAAGCGCGTGAACCGGCCGTGGACGCGGGACAGACCGATGTGCCGCGCCACGAAGCGGATCGACGTGTGGTCCGGGTCGATCACCCAGCGGCCCGGGCCCGGCAGGCGGACGCTCGCGTCGGGGTGCAGCTCGACGTCACCCAGGGAGGTGTGGTCGCCGCTGGCGACGTCGACGGTGTGGGTGGCCTCGCGGTAACCGCCCGCGGTGATCGTCACCTGGTAGGTGCCGGTGGCCGCGGTGACGACCACCAGTCCGTAGTCGTCGGACACCGCCCGGAACACCCGCGGGCTGCGCTTGTGTCGGAGGACCATCTCGGCGCCGGCCAGCGGGTTGCCCGTCTCGTCCCGCAGCCGGGCGCTCACCAGGCCGGCGCCGGCCGCGAAGGTGACGGGCTCCCCCTGCCGGCCGTCACGTCGACGCAGGCGGCTGAACATCGGAGGCGCTCCCATCGGTCGGTGGTCCGCAGGCGACCATAACCAGCCGAACGGCGTTCCGTGACCCGGTCGTTACCAGAGTCACCGCTCCGGCACCGCTGAATCACCCCATCCAGTCGAGGCAGATGACGCAGGCGTCGTCCTTGGGGTGCCCGGCGGCGGCATCGACAACGGCCCTGGTCATCGCCTGCACCACGGCACGCGGGTGCAGGTCGGCGGTCTCCCGCGCCAGCCTGCGCAGGTCCACCGACGCCGCCTCCCGCTCCAGCATCCCGTCGGTCAGGAGGAACAGCCGGTCACCCGGGCGCAGGTCGACGACCTGAACCTCGTGCGGCTTGTCCTGCAGGCCGGTGCCGAAGGGGGTGTCGCGGTGCAACGGCAGCTCGCGGACATGGCCGTCGCGCAGGAGCAGCGGGAGCGGGTGCCCGGCGTTGACGACTTCGGCACGGCCTTCGGCCAGCTCGAAGCGGAACAGCTGACCGGTCGCGTAGGGGATCTTCGCGTGCTCCCGCACGGCCCGGTCGGCCTCCGCCGCCTGGTCGGCGAGGGACCGGTTGGCGCGGCGGGCGCCGCGCAACGCGCCCATGAGCAGGGTCGCGACCAGGCCGGACTGGACGTCGTGGCCGACCGCGTCGGTGATCGTCAGGTTCAACGTGCCGTGGTCGAGGGCGTAGTCGTAGGTGTCGCCGCCCACGTCGTCGGCGGGCACCAGCGCGCAGGCGAGCGTGAACTCCGGGGCCTCGCAGCACGGGGCAGACGGCAGCAGCTGGTGCTGGATCTCGGCGGCCAGGCTCACCTGGGTGGTGCGCTCGCCCCACTCGTAGAGATCGGTGAAGCGCCGGTCGGTGACGATGAGGTAGGCGAGGGCGTGGGCCACCTCGCCCACCTGCTCCACCACGTCGGGGCGGGGGACGGTCGTTTCGAGCAGACCGATGGCGTCGCCGCGGTGCGTGACGGGCACGATGACGCGCCCCTGGTCGTGGAACGGCTCCTGGCTGTAGAGGACGCGCTCGTAGACGGTGCCGGCCAGGTCGACGCGGTCGGCGTCCGCGCCGTGCAGGGCTGTGCCGTGAAGCCGGACGAGCGCGCGGGCCACGAGGTCGACGAGCAGGAACGAGGTGTCCGAGGCGGCGAACCGCTCGGCCAGGTAAGCCGCGACCACGTCGACCGAGCGAACCGGAGAGGCCCGCTCAGCGGCGGCGAGCACCGCCGCAAGACCGGACGGGACATCGGACATCGCCGGCTCCCTCCCTCGGTGGCGGTGGATACCCGCTCAGACCGGCCGGTTAACCCTCCAGCGGCGGGTCCTGTCGGATGCACGGTGGCTCGTTCGTAGAAGATGTGAAGCTCGGCACCAGGCCGGGCCACGTGGGAGGAGCTCCACCGATGACGGGTGGTTCGACACACGAGATCAGGCCGTTGCGGTTCGGCGTCGTCGCGCCGATCAGCACTGACATGCCGGCTTGGCGTGATCAGTTGCGCGGGCTGGCCGACAGTGGTTTCTCGACGGTCCTGATGCCCGACGTGCCGCAGTGGCAGCCGGCACCGGGCCCGGCGCTCGCCATGGCGGCGACGATCACCGGCCTGCGCGTGGGCACCTGGGTGTACGCGTCTCCGGTGCGGCCCGCGTGGATCACGGCGTGGGAGGCGCACTCGCTGTCCGTGCTCACCGAGGGGCGGTTCGAAATGGGCATCGGCACCGGCCGGCCCGGGATCGCCGACCAACTCCGTGAGCTGGGTCTGCCGCTCCCTCCGGAGGGCCAGCGGTGGAGCCAAGTGCGTGACGTCGTCGCCGCCCTGCGCGAGCTCGACGGTCCGGACCTGCACACGCCGGTGGCCATGGCCGTGCGCGGCCCGAAGGCACAAGCGCTGGCGGCTGAACTCGCCGACACGGTGACCTTCGTGATGCCACAGATCGAGACGCGGGCGGCGACGGTGCAACGGGTGGAAAGCTTCGACAACCGTCGCGGTGCGGAACTGGCGTTGCACGTACCCGTGGTCGGCGACTCGGTCGCCGCGTTCATGGCCGGACCCGACACCGACCCCGCCGCCGTCCGGGCCGCGGACTCGCTCGCGTTCCTGCCCAGCGATCCCGCCGCCGCGGCCGAGGAAATCCAGCGGCGACGCGAGGAGATCGGCTTCTCCTACTTCGTGTTCGGCGCTGACGCCGCCGGTGCCCTCGCGCCAGTGGTCGCCGAGCTGGCGGGACGGTAGGCAGCCAAAAAAGCTCAGCCCCCGTTTCCTCTGGTTGGGAGACGGGGGCTGACCTGTTGTGGGCCCAGGAGGACTTGAACCTCCGACCTCTTCGTTATCAGCGAAGCGCTCTAACCGCCTGAGCTATGGGCCCTCGAACGGAGAGAAGACTACAACATGCCTTCTACTCGCGTTCCGACAGGGTCACCTCTAGGCCTCCGGCCAGGTCGGCGGACACGTTGTAGATGAACGCGCTCACCGTGGCCAGCGCCGAGAGCAGCACGATGTTGATCGCGCCGAGGATGGCCGCGATGCCGAACACCCGGCCGGCGCTGATGAGCGGTTCGTTGGTCACGCCGGCGCCCTCGCCGGACACCAGGGACGAGTAGGTGCCGTTCAGCTTGTCCCACACGCCCATGCCGTCGAGCACCGTGTACAGCACGCCGACGGCCACCAGCCACACGAAGAACAGAGCGACACCGAGAACCAGCGACAGCTTCAGCACCGACCAGGGGTCGAACCGCTTGATCTGCAGGCTCGCCCGGCGCGGGCCGCGGCCGGGGCGGCGCAGTGCGCTGGGCGTCGAACGTCCCTTGGTGCCGGCACTGGCGACGCTCACCGTTTCCTGCCCCCTCAACCCTGACAACGCGTCGTCGCGCGCCGCGGGGTTGCCGAACAGACCCTGCGCCGCCGAACCGGTGACGGCCGGCTGGTCGTCACCGTTCGAGTACAACACAGTTTTCTCGGCCTGGCCTTCCGACGACCACCCGTCCCGGTAACCGCCTGCCTTGGGGTCGGTCGTCGTGCCCTGACCGGCGTCGCGGCTCAGCCGCTGCCAGGGCGGCGTGCCCGCGTCACCGGTCTGCGCACCGTGCTGTTCGGGGTTCTCCGGTGTCGTCACTTAGCTCTCTTCCGAGACGGGTTCTTCGGTTCCTCCGTTGCCTTCACCATTACCGACGCCCGAGGGCTCATCAGCGTTGCGTGCGACCGCGAGAAGAGTCGTACCCTCGCCCAGGTTGATCAACCGCACGCCCTTCGTCTGCCTGCCCGCCTTGCGCACCTGGTCCGCGGGCGTGCGGATGACGCCGCCGCTGGAGGTGATGGCGTAGAGCTCGTCGTCGGCGTCGACGATGAGCGCCCCCACCAGCCTGCCACGCTTGCGGTCGTGCTGGATGGTCAGCACACCCTTGCCGCCGCGGCCCTGCACCGGGTAGTCCTCGATCGGCGTCCGCTTGGCGTACCCACCGTCGGTGGCGACCAGCAGGAACTTGTCCGGCTTGACCACGTTCAGCGCGAGCAGCTCGTCGCCGTCGTTGAACCGCATGCCGAGCACACCCGACGTCGGGCGGCCCATCGGGCGCAGCGTCTCGTCGGTGGCGTGGAACCGGATCGACTGGCCCTCGGCCGACACCAGCAGCAGGTCGTCCTCCGGGCCGGCGAGCACCGCCCCGACCAGCTCGTCGCCCTCGCGCAGGTTGATGCCGATCAGGCCGCCGGAGCGGTTCGAGTCGAACTCGCTCAGCCGTGTCTTCTTGACCAGGCCCTTCTTCGTGGCCAGCACCAGGTACGGCGCGACCTCGTAGTTCGGGATCTCGATGATCTGCGCGATCGTCTCGTCCGGCTGGAACGCCAGCAGGTTCGCGACGTGCTGACCGCGGGCGGCGCGGTTGGCCTCGGGCAGCTCGTACGCCTTCGCGCGGTAGACGCGGCCCTTGTTCGTGAAGAACAGGATCCAGTCGTGCGTCGAGCACACGAAGAAGTGCTGGACGATGTCGTCCTGCTTGAGCTGCGCGCCCTGCACGCCCTTGCCGCCGCGGCGCTGCGAGCGGTACAGGTCGGTCTTGGTGCGCTTCGCGTAGCCGGTGCGTGTGATGGTGACCACCACGTCCTCGACCGCGATCAGGTCCTCGACCGAGACGTCGCCGTCGAACGGGATGATCTGGGTGCGCCGGTCGTCACCGAACTTGTCGACGATCTCGGTCAGCTCGTCCTTGACGATCTGCCGCTGGCGCTCCGGCTTGTCCAGGATGTCCTGCAGGTCGGCGATCTCCAGCTCGATCTTCGCCAGTTCGTCGACGATCTTCTGGCGCTCCAGGGCAGCCAGGCGGCGCAACTGCATGTCCAGGATCGCGGTGGCCTGGATCTCGTCGATGTCCAGCAGCTCGATCAGGCCGGTGCGCGCCTCGTCGACCGTCGGCGACCGGCGGATCAACGCGATGACCTCGTCCAGCTGGTCCAGCGCCTTGACCAGACCACGCAGGATGTGGGCGCGTTCCTCGGCCTTGCGCAGGCGGAACCGGGTCCGCCGGACGATGACCTCGATCTGGTGCTTGACGTAGTGCCGGACGACCTGGTCCAGCCGCAGCGTCCGCGGCACGCCGTCGACGAGCGCCAGCATGTTGACGCCGAAGTTGTACTGCAGCTGGGTGTGCTTGTAGAGGTTGTTCAGCACGACCTTGGCGACCGCGTCCCGCTTGAGCGTGACCACGATCCGCATGCCGCGACGGCTGTTGGACTCGTCGGCGATGTCCGCGATGCCGGTCAGCTTCCCGTCCCGCACCAGGCTGGCGATGTTCTCCACCAGGTTGTCCGGGTTGACCTGGTAGGGCAGCTCGGTGACGACCAGCGTCGTGCGGCCGCGGGCGTCCTCCTCGACCTCGACCACCGCGCGCATGCGGATCGAACCGCGGCCGGTGCGGTAGGCCTCCTCGATGCCGGAGGTGCCCAGGATCAGGCCCTTCGTCGGGAAGTCCGGGCCCTTGATCCGCTGCATCAGCGCGGCCAGCGTCTCGTCGTCGCCGGCCTCCCAGTTGTCCAGCGCCCACACGACACCCTCGGCGACCTCGCGCAGGTTGTGCGGCGGGATGTTGGTCGCCATGCCGACCGCGATGCCCGACGTGCCGTTGACCAGCAGGTTCGGGATCCGCGACGGCAGGACGTCCGGCTCCTGCGTGCGGCCGTCGTAGTTGGGCGAGAAGTCGACGGTCTCCTCTTCGATGTCCCGCAGCATCTCCATGGCCAGCGGGTCGAGCCGCGACTCGGTGTACCGCATGGCCGCCGCGGGGTCGTTGCCCGGCGAGCCGAAGTTGCCCTGGCCGTCGATCAGCGGGTACCGCAGCGCCCACGGCTGGGCCAGCCGCACGAGGGCGTCGTAGATCGCCGAGTCGCCGTGCGGGTGGTAGTTGCCCATCACGTCGCCGACCACGCGCGAGCACTTGTTGTACCCGCGCTCCGGCCGGAACCCCGAGTCGTACATCGAGTAGAGGACGCGGCGGTGCACCGGCTTGAGGCCGTCCCGCACGTCCGGCAGCGCGCGCGACACGATCACGCTCATCGCGTACTCGATGTACGAGCGCTGCATCTCATGCTGGATGTCGACCGGCTCGGTGCGGTCGTGTTCCGGCGGCAAGGTTTCCGTCATGGGGTCCTTCTACTGACGAATGGGAAAAGGAGGCGGGGGCGCGCTACACGTCGAGGAAGCGGACGTCCTTGGCGTTGCGGGTGATGAACGAGCGCCGGGCTTCGACGTCCTCGCCCATCAGGACGCTGAACAGCTCGTCCGCCGCGGCGGCGTCGTCCAGCGTGACCTGCAGCAGCAGACGGCGGGACGGGTCCATCGTGGTCTCCCACAGCTCTTCGGCGTTCATCTCGCCGAGACCCTTGTACCGCTGGATGCCGTCTTCCTTCGGCACCTTGCGGCCGGCTTCGGCGCCGGCCGCGAGCAGACCGTCGCGCTCCTTGTCCGAGTACGCGTACTCCGGCTCCGACCGCGGCCACTTGATCTTGTAGAGCGGCGGCTGCGCGAGGTAGACGTGGCCGTGCTCGATCAGCGGGCGCATGAACCGGAACAGCAGCGTCAGCAGCAGGGTGCGGATGTGCTGGCCGTCGACGTCGGCGTCGGCCATCAGCACGATCTTGTGGTACCGCAGCTTGGAGAGGTCGAAGTCGTCGTGGATGCCGGTGCCCAGCGCGGTGATCAGCGACTGGACCTCGTTGTTCTTGAGCACCCGGTCGATGCGGGCCTTCTCCACGTTGATGATCTTGCCCCGGATCGGCAGGATCGCCTGGAACCGCGACTCCCGCCCCTCCTTGGCCGACCCGCCCGCGGAGTCACCCTCCACGATGTAGAGCTCGCACTCCTCCGGGTTGGTCGACTGGCAGTCCTTGAGCTTGCCGGGCAGTCCGCCGATCTCCAGCGCGCCCTTGCGGCGCACCAGGTCGCGCGCCCGGCGGGCGGCCATCCGCGCCTGCGCGCTGGACAGCGCCTTGTTGATGATCGTCTTGGCTTCGCTCGGGTTGCGCTCGAACCAGTCGGACAGCCACTCGTTGGTCTTGGACTGGACGAACGACTTGGCCTCGCTGTTGCCCAGCTTGGTCTTGGTCTGGCCCTCGAACTGCGGCTCGGCCAGCTTGATCGAGATGATCGCGGTCAAGCCCTCGCGCACGTCGTCGCCGGAGAGGTTCTCGTCCTTCTCCTTGAGGAGTTTCTTGTCCCGCGCGTACGCGTTGACCACGCGGGTCAGCGCAGCGCGGAAGCCCTCCTCGTGGGTCCCACCCTCATGGGTGTTGATGGTGTTGGCGAAGGTGTGCACCGACGGCGTGAACGAGTTGTTCCACTGCATCGCGACCTCGACCTCGAGGCCGTCGCCCTTGGCGTCGAAGCAGATGATGCTGGAGTGGATCGGGTCCTTCGAGCCGTTGATGTGCTTGACGAAGTCCTCGAGCCCGCCCGGGTAGTGGTAGACGCGCTCCTTGACCCGCGCCTGCTTGCCGTCGGCGTCGGCCTCGGTCTCCGCCTCGGTGACCCGCTCGTCGCGCAACGTGATGCTCAGGCCCTTGTTCAGGAAGGCCATCTCCTGCAGGCGGCGCGAGACCGTCTCGGTGTTGTACGTCGTGGTCTCGAAGATGTCCGGGTCGGCCCAGAAGGTGGTGGAGGTGCCGGTGCCCTCGGCGGGGCCGACCTCCTCCAGCGGGCCGGGCTTGGAGTGGTCGTAGTGCTGGCGCCACTTCTTGCCATCGCGGGAGACCTCGACGTCGAGCGCCCTGGACAGGGCGTTGACGACGGAGACACCGACGCCGTGCAGACCGCCGGACACCGCGTAGCTCTCGCTGTCGAACTTGCCGCCCGCGTGCAGCACGGTGTGCACGATCTCCAGCGTCGACTTCTTGTGGACCGGGTGCTCCTCGACGGGGATGCCGCGGCCGTCGTCGACCACGCGGACGCCGCCGTCGGCGAGGAGGGTGACCTCGACCTTCGTCGCGTAGCCAGCCATGGCCTCGTCGACCGAGTTGTCGACGACCTCCCAGATCAGGTGGTGCAGACCGCGTTCACCGGTGGAACCGATGTACATGCCTGGCCGCTTGCGGACCGCCTCGAGACCCTCGAGCACCGTGATGGAGGACGCGTTGTAGTCGTTCTGCTGAGCTGCCACGAGCCTGCTTTCTCCTCAGTCTTGCCCAAGGGACTCCCCCACTGCCCTCCAGTCTACTTGGCCAGCTCCGCTGACATGCCGCAAGGACACCCCTGATTTCGTCACAGAGGCCCGAACGCGAGCGTCGCCGGGTCCGGCGCTATCCGGCGGGGGTCGAGCCGCGATACGACGCGCTCAGTCACCCATAGGTGTCGCGCGGCCCGCGACCGGGCACGTGCCGCGGGCCCTTCCGCCAGCTCGGGGCGGTCGGGCCGTGGATGCGCATGCGCTTGACCACACCGTGCCCCACCCCGGCGGCGATCTTGGCGATGAGCTGGCTCTGCAGCAGGCGCAGCTGCGTGGCCCACGCTGTCGAGTCGGCGCGGACGGTGAGCTCGCCGTCCTTCAGCGTCACCGGCTGGGCGTGCTCGGCGACGTCCTCGCCGACCAGGCGGGCCCACTCGCCGAAGACCCGGCTGCTGGTCACGCGCTCCTGCCAGCCGCGTTCGGCGACCAGCCGCCCGACGAGGCGGCCGAACGGCTGCGGGTCGCGGGCGTCCGGACCGGCTCCCGACCAGCGGCGCCGGCGCGGGCTCTGGCCGCCGAGCTCGAACTTCCGCCTGCCCGGCTCGGTGCCCCTGGCGTCGGCCTTGGCGCGAGCGGCGGCCAGTGCGGAGCGGACGAGATCACGTCCGGTAGTGTTCCCGTTCGGCCCAGCCGGGACGTCACCGTCCGTGTCTGATCCACTCTTCTGGGGAGTCTGCGCCGCTTGTGGCGCGGTTGAAGATCGCTCGTTTGGCCGCTTGGTCACGCGGGGCGATAACGCGTTCACCGTGTTATCCACACTATCCACAGAGTTGTCCCCAGATCGGTGGGTAACTCCTGTGTCGCCGGTCACTCGCCGTGGCTCATCAGGCCGTTCGTCATCAGGCACTGCGCACCTCCCCGTCGGCGACGGTGAACCGGACCCCGGCGAGTTCCGCTGGCACGTCCTCGTCCACCGCCGCGGTGACCAGCACCTGTTCGGCACTCGCGGCCACCTCGGCCAGCCGTGATCGGCGCCGCCGGTCGAGCTCGGCGAAGACGTCGTCGAGCAGGAGCACCGGCTCACCCGCTTCCCGCCGCAGCAGCTCGTAGGACGCCAGCCGCAGCGCGAGGGCGAACGACCAGGATTCCCCATGGCTCGCGTAGCCCTTCGCGGGGGCCTCGCCGAGGATGATTTCCAGCTCGTCGCGGTGCGGCCCGACCAGGCTGATCCCCCGTT
Organism: Amycolatopsis sp. NPDC006131; assembly: GCF_040614175.1. Classification (NCBI taxonomy): domain Bacteria; kingdom Bacillati; phylum Actinomycetota; class Actinomycetes; order Pseudonocardiales; family Pseudonocardiaceae; genus Amycolatopsis; species Amycolatopsis sp. NPDC006131. Next base: position 95,731 of record NZ_JBEXTX010000012.1, on the reverse strand, counting down.
CCAGCTCCTGCTGCCGGACCTGCGCCATCGCCTCCACCAGGATACCGGTGAGGACCTCCGGTTCGGCGCGTTTCCCGTCCGGAACCCCGTACCCCTCGGGCAGTGCCGCGCCGAGGCTGGACCGGTACGAGATCTTCGCCGGCCGCGAGTCGGGCGCCACCCCGGCGTAGGCCGCGGTGGTGTGCGGCCCGAGGTCGGCGACCAGGTCGAGCCGCGCGGCGAGCAGCTGGGCGCCGACCACCGAGAGGTGGTTGTCCCACACCTCCAGGGTCGACAGCGCGTACGGGTCGTCGCGCGCCGCGCCCTTCTTCTTGCCCGCCGTCTTCAACAACGCGTTGCGCTGCTTGAGGATCCGCTCGTAGTCGGCGCGCACCCCCGCGTATCGGGGCGCGCGCTGCACCAGCAGCTCGTCCATGAACCGGCGGCGCTCACCCGGGTCGCCGCGCACCAGCGCCAGGTCCTCCGGGGAGAACAACACGGTGCGCAGGATCCCGAGGATGTCCCGCGGCTTCCCGACCGCGCCCCGGTTGACCCGGGCGCGGTTCGCCCGGCCGGGGTTGATCTCCAGCTCGACGGTCAGCTCGCGGTCCTCGTTGACCACGGCCGCCCGCACGAGTGCCCGCTCACAACCGTGCCGCACCAGCGGGGCGTCCGTCGCGACCCGGTGCGACCCGAGGGTCGCCAGGTAGCCGATCGCCTCCAGCAGGTTGGTCTTCCCGCGGCCGTTCTGGCCGACGAGGACCGTCGGTCCGGGGGTGAGCGGCAGGTCAGCGTGCTCCCAGGAGCGGAAGTCGGTGACCTGCAGGTGCCGTATGTGCACGGCTGGGTGCCTACTCGCCGGCCTTCTTCACGGCGTGGCCGCCGAACTGGTTGCGCAGCGCCGCGACGGCGCGCATGGCGGACGAGTCCTTCCGCCGCGAGGCGAACCGCGCGAACAGGGCGGCCGAGATGACCGGCGCCGGCACCGCGTGGTTGATGGCCTCCTCCAGCGTCCACCGGCCCTCGCCGGAGTCCTCGACGTAACCCTCGAGGTCGTCCAGCTCCGGGTCCTCGTCCAGCGCCCGCACCAGCAGGTCGAGCAGCCAGGACCGGACGACGGTGCCGCGCTGCCAGCCCTTGATCACGGCCGGCACGTCCTCGACGACCTTCGCGGCCTCGAGCAGCTCGAAGCCCTCGGCGTAGGCCTGCATCAGGCCGTACTCGATGCCGTTGTGGATCATCTTCGCGTAGTGGCCCGCGCCGACCGAGCCGGCGTGCGAGAAGCCCTCCTCGCGCGGGCCGTCCGGGCGCAGCGCGTCGAAGATCGGCATGGCGCGCTCGACGAGCTCCTTGTCGCCGCCGACCATCAGGCCGTAGCCGTTCTCCTTGCCCCACACGCCACCGGACACACCGCAGTCGAGGTAGCCGATGCCCTTCGCGGACAGCACCTCGGCGTTGTGCTTGTCGTCGGTGAACCGGGAGTTGCCGCCGTCGATCACCAGATCGCCCTCGGCGAGCAGCTCACCCAGCTCGGCCACCGTCTCGCGGGTCGGCCCGCCCGCGGGGACCATCACCCAGACGATCCGCGGGGCGTCCAGTTTGGACACCATGTCGGCGAGCGAGGTCGAGTCCGAGACCGCCTGGTTGCGGTCGAAGCCGACCACCTCGTGCCCGGCGGCGCGCAGCCGCTCGCGCATGTTGAAGCCCATCCGGCCGAGGCCGACCAGTCCCAGCTGAACCATGGAACTCCCCTTCGTGCTTTCTCCGTCGCGGTCAGCCGGGTAGGCGGACCGGCATCAGTAGATAGAGGTAACCAGGAACGACCTGGCCCTGCTCATCGGCCGGCTTGATCAAAGCCGGACGGTTCGGGGTGGTGAAGGTCAGCTCGGCGCGGTCGTGGTGCAGCGCGCCCAAGCCGTCGACGAGGTAGCCCGGGTTGAACGCGATCGTCACCGGCTCGCCTTCGTACTCCACCGGCAGCTCCTCTTCGGCGCTGCCCTCGTCGTCGCCGCCGGCCGACAGGCGCAGCGAGTTGTCGCCGAACTCCAGCCGGACCTGGGTACCCCGCTCCGCCACCAGCGACACACGTTTGATCGCCTCCGAGAGCGGGGACACCTCGATCACCGCGCGGGAGGAGTGCTGGTTCGGGAGGAGCTGCCGGTATGGCGGGAACTCGGCGTCGAGCAGCCGGGTGGTCGTGTAGCGGCCGTTGCCGGACAGGCCGAGCAGGCCCTCGCCGCTGGCGAGCCCGACGGACACCTTGTTGCCCGCGGTGCCGAGCGACTTGGCCGCCTCGGCGAGGGTGCGCGCCGGGACGAGCACCGCGGCGTCGGCCAGACCCTCGGCGGGCTCCCACGCGAACTCGCGCATCGCCAGGCGGAAGCGGTCGGTGGCGACGAGGGTGAGCGAGTTGCCGGAGATCTCCAGCCGCATGCCGGTCAGCATCGGCAGGGTGTCGTCCTTGCCCGCCGCGACGGCGACCTGGGTGACCGCCTGGCCGAACGCCTCACCGGCGACCTCGCCGGCGAACGTCGGCTGGGCCGGCAGCTGCGGGTAGTCCTCGACCGGCATGGTCGGCAGGCTGAACCGGGCGCTGCCGCAGGTGATGGAGGCGCGGGAGCCCTCGACGGAGATCTCGACCGGCTGGGCCGGGAGCGCCTTGGTGATGTCGGCGAGCAGCCGCCCGGACACCAGCAGCCTGCCGCCGTCGGCGATCGTCGCCGGGACGCCGACCGTCGCGGAGACCTCGTAGTCGAAGCCGGAGACAGTGAGCGCGTCGGTGGAGCCGTCGGATCCGGCGTCGAGCAGCACCCCGCCCAGGACCGGGACCGGTGGCCTCGACGGCAGGCTGCGTGCCACCCACGCGACGGCGTCCGCGAGCCCGTCGCGCTCGACGCGGATCTTCATGTGCCCATCCTTTCGACAGCCGAGCCCCTCATCGCGGCCCGAGAAGATCGACAAACGTCCCCGGGCAGGCCTCGAGCAGCGCGCTGGCCAGGGATCTCGCAGTGTGGTGTGGCCCGGTGCCGATGTCGCCAACGACGAGCGGGCTGGGTGTGGATACCCACGTTAGAACGTGAGCGGCACCGGCGTCACTCGGGGCAGCCCATCGATTTGTCGATAAGACGATCTCGTCCGGAGCTCTGTCCCCATGTCCACAGCCCCCTGTTTTTCTCCGAAGGACTTCTTGAGAAAAAACCAAGGGCAGTGACAGTAATAGGGGCTGTGGATTCTGGGGACTACTGCCGTCGTCGCAGGTCCGCTCGCGCGGCGGGGTGTGGACATCTGTGGAGTACTACCGGTGGACAACTCGGGCCGTCCGTGGACAACTTCGGGCGCTCCCCAACTGATCCACAGTTGTCCCCAGCTGTCCACAGAACTGTCCCCAGTTGTGGGGATGTTCGTCCCCATGGCCGCGCACAGACGCGGTCGCCGTGGAACCAACCCAGTGGGTGACCGCGCTCGCGTCGATCGATGCGTTCTCGTTACTGGGATCACAGATTCCGCGCCGCAGCGCGGCCCGCCGCGGCCGCACTCGCTGTCACACAAGCGATCCCGGCCCACGCGGCGAACGGCAGCCGCTCGCCGAGAACAAGCGCGCCGGCCACTCCCGCCACTGCCGCTTCGAGGCTCTCCAGCACCGCGACCGTGCGCGGTGGAACCCGGCGCAGCGCGGCGAGATCGAGCGAGTACGGGATCACGGCCGACAGCACCGCGACGCCGAATCCCGCCAGCAGCAAGGAAGGCCGCCACACCGGCGCGGTCACGCCGAAGGGCAGCGCGAGGATCGCGGCCACCGTCACCGCGAGCGCGAGCATCGATCCATCCGGGACACTCGCGCCGACTTTCCGGCTCAGCACCAGGTATCCGCCCATCGACACGGCGGACAGCAGAGCGAGCGCGACTCCGGCCGCCGGAAGCGTCGTCCCGGACGGCGAATGGAACAGCCACACCCCGAAGGCCGCGACCAGAGCGAAACCGACGTCACGCGCACGCCGTGCCGTCGCCACCGCAACTCCCAGCGGACCGAGCAACTGCAACGCGCTCGCCACGCCCAGTGGCAGGAAACCCAACGCCGGGTAGATCAGGTTCATCCCGGCGATCGCCACGCCGAAACCCAGCACCGGCGGCAGGTTCCGGCGCGACGGCAACGCCGGGCGGTGGATCGCCAGCAGCACGAGCGCGGCGAAGGAGAGCCGCAAGGCGACCACCCCGCCGGGGCCGGCCGCGGCGAAGAGCTGCTTCCCGAACGCCTGCCCGGTCTGCACGCTGACGACGCTGCCGAGGACGAGAAGTGCGGCTCCCATGCCGTCGAGTCTTGGCGCGGACCCGGTGAAGATCCATCGAGACTTCGTGCACGGAACTCTTTAGCCTCCACTACATGATCGACCTCCGGCGCCTGAGCGTCCTCCGGGTACTGGCCGAGCACGGCACCGTCACGGCCGCCGCGGAGGCGCTGCACCTGACCCCGTCGGCGGTCTCGCAGCAACTCCGGTTGCTCGCCAAGGAGGTCGGTGTCGAACTGCTGCGCCGCGATGGGCGGCGCGTCCGGTTGACCCCCGCCGCGGTGGTGTTGCTCGAGCACGCGGATTCGCTGTTCGCGCAATGGGAACGGGCGCGGGCCGACCTGACCGCGGGCGAAGAGGTCGGCGCCGTGCGCATGTGCGGCGTCTCGTCGACGGTCGCCGCGTTGCTCGGTCCTGCGGTCACGCGGCTGCGGCAGGAGCACCCGCGGCTGACGGCGCGCGTAATAGAAGAGGAAAGCGCTGACTGCTACGAGCTGTTGCTCGCCGAGGCGGCCGACATCGCCGTCGTGCTGCCCACGCCCGAAGCGCCGCCCGTCGACGACCCCCGCTTCACGCAGTGGCCGCTCCTCGACGACCCGCAGGACCTCCTCGTCGCCGCCGGGCATCCGCTGACGCGGCAGGACGCGGTGGAACTCGCCGACGCCGCGCGTGAACCGTGGATCGTGAAGCCGCGCCACAACGACACGTACACGCTCCTGCAAGCCGCTTGTGCCGCCGCCGGTTTCACGCCGCGCATCGCGCACGAAGCCAAGGAGTGGTTCGCGGTGTCCGCGCTCGTCGCCGCCGGGCTCGGGGTGTGCCTCGTGCCGCGGCTCGCTCCCCTGCCACCGCAGCACGAGGTGGTTCGGATTCCGTTGCGCGGCAACCCGCGTCCGTCGCGGCGCATCGTCGGCTGCGTCCGGCGCGGGAGCGAGGAGCAGTGGTCGATCGCCCGCGCGATCGCGGCGATCGAAGCGGTGTGCGCGGAGCGGGCTACTGACGGGCGCGCTGTTTGATGCGCGCGGTGAGTTCCTGCACCTGGTCGTAGATCCGCCGGCGCTCGGCCATCTCCTTGCGGATCTTCTTGTCCGCGTGCATGACCGTCGTGTGGTCGCGGCCGCCGAACGTCTGCCCGATCTTCGGTAGCGACATGTCCGTCAGCTCGCGGCACAGGTACATCGCGATCTGCCGCGCCGTGGCAAGGGCTTTCGTCTTGCCGGGGCCGCACAGGTCGTCGACCGTCACGTCGAAGAACTCGGCCGTGGTGGCCATGATCGTCGGCGCGCTGATCTCCGGCGCCTGCGAGTCCGGGATCAGGTCGCGCAGCACGATCTCGGCGAGACCGACGTCCACCGGCTGCTGGTTCAGCGACGCGAACGCGGTGACGCGGATGAGCGCGCCCTCCAGTTCGCGGATGTTCGCTTCCACGCGCGAGGCGATGAACTCGAGCACGTCACCCGGCACGGCCAGCCGGTCCTGCGCCGCCTTCTTGCGGAGGATCGCGATGCGCGTCTCCAGTTCGGGCGGCTGGATGTCGGTGATGAGGCCCCACTCGAACCGCGTGCGCAGCCGGTCCTCCAGGGTCTCCAGCCGCTTCGGCGGCCGGTCCGAGGACACCACGATCTGCTTGTTCGAGTTGTGCAGCGTGTTGAAGGTGTGGAAGAACTCCTCCTGAGTACCTTCCTTGCCCTCCAGGAACTGGATGTCGTCGACGAGCAGGATGTCGATGTCCCGGTAGCGCCGCTGGAACGCCACCTTCCGGTCGTCGCGCAGCGAGTTGATGAAGTCGTTGGTGAATTCTTCGGTCGAGACGTAGCGCACGCGCATGCCGGGGAAGAGCCGCTGAGCGTAGTGCCCGACGGCGTGCAGCAGGTGCGTCTTGCCCAGCCCGGATTCGCCCCAGATGAACAGCGGGTTGTACGCGCGGGAGGGCGCCTCCGCGACGGCGAACGCGGCCGCGTGCGCGAAGCGGTTGGACGCGCCGATGACGAACGTGTCGAACGTGTACTTCTCGTTGAGCCGCGTCTTCGACGTCTCCGGCTGGGCAGGCGCGGTGTAGGGCTGGCCCGCGCTCGGCTGGCCGGAGAACATCGGCCAGATCTCGTGCGCGGCGGCCAGGGCCTCGCCCTCTTCGTCGACTTCCTCGTCGCCGTCGTCCTCGGGCAGGACGGCCTTCACCGGTTCCGGCGGGTGCGCCCGGACCCGCCGCAGCGGCGGGAGCATGCCGTCGTCGAGCGGCGGCATCTTCGGGGGCATCACCGGCGCCTCGGCCGCGGCGACGGGCGCCGTTTCCACCCGGGCGGGTGACGGGTACGGGGCGGGCGGCGGAGGAGGCGGGGTCACCTCGGCGGTGTCGACCTTCACGGCCAGCGAGACGGGACGGCCGAGCCGGCGCGAGAGCGCGTGCGTGATCGGGTCCCGCAGGGCGCGCTCGATCGCTTCCTTGGCGAAGTCACTCGGGGCGGCGAGCAGGGCCGTGCCGTCGAGCAGGCCGATCGGGCGGGTGACTCGCATCCAGGCCCGCTGCTGAGGCGAAAGCGTGCCGTCCGACAGCTCCCGGACCACCTGGTCCCAGACCACGCCCAGATTCAACTGGTGCTCGGACACCGACTTCGTCCCCTCCCCTCGTCACCCCGGACGACCCCACCGACCTCGAAGAACACCCGAGCCGGGCGCCTGGCTCACTCACACGAGCGGCGCCTCGCAGCCCCCTGGTCACCGCGCGCAGCAAGTATCCACAGAGTTGTCCACAACTGTGCACTAATGTACGGCGGCCCGCAGTCACTCCACCTGCGGGTGCGAACCTACGCCAGCCAGAGCCTCCACACCTTCTTACGGCGGCGCCGAGCACCTCGAACGGGTGACCCAAGAGGAGACACGCTAACAAAGGCCCGTGCCGTGCCACAAGGCACCGCGGGAGCCAGGATGGCATGCCTCACGTGGCGTCGCCACTCGGTCCCCCGCTGTGGTTGAGGGGGCCGGTTGCCGGGCCGGTGAGCGGGGTGCGTACTCTCGATAAGTCTCCCGCGCGCGACGGGTTTGTTCGCATGCGCGCGATTCGAGACACCCCCGAGCTGATCGGTGGCTCCAGCTTGCCGCCGAGTATGTCGAGACCAGGAGTTAGCAGTGAGCAAGGGTAAGCGCACCTTCCAGCCGAACAACCGTCGACGCGCCCGGACCCACGGCTTCCGGCTGCGGATGCGCACCCGCGCCGGTCGCGCGATCCTGTCGGCCCGCCGTCGCAAGGGCCGCGAGAAGCTGTCCGCCTGATAGCGCCGTTCCGAGGCGCGACGTGCTGCCCCGTGCCGCCCGGTTGCGGCGCAGTGAGGACTTCCGCGAGGTCATGCGCAGGGGTGCTCGGGCAGGTCGGCGCCGCCTCGTGGTGCACGCGGTTCAGTCCACCGACCCGTCCGCGGGAACGCCGCGGGCGGGTTTTGTGGTGAGCAAGGCCGTGGGCAACTCAGTTGTGCGCCACCGGGTGACCCGGCGCCTGCGGCATCTCGTCATGCAGCGCCTCGGAACCGTGCCGCCCGGCAGTTCGTTGGTCGTGAGGGCCCTGCCGCCGGCGGCCACCGCGTCCAGTGCCGAACTCGGTGCCGATCTGGACGCGGCGCTGAAACGGCTGAGCCTGCTCCCGGGCCGCCCATCCGACGGCCCGGCGACACCCCGGCCGGACACGGCCGCGGACATGAGGGGCCACGCCGGTGAATGACGCCAGCACCGATGCACCGCGGAAGGTCGAGCGCCCTGGGCCGGTCGCCCAGGTGTTGTTGCTCCCGCTGCGGTTCTACCGCCGTTTCATCTCGCCCTACCTCCCGCCGAGCTGCCGCTTCTACCCCAGCTGCAGCACGTACGCGGTCGAGGCTCTGACCCGCTTCGGCGCCGCGAAGGGCAGTTACCTCGCCCTCCGACGGCTGCTGCGCTGCGGCCCGTGGACGATGCCCGGCCGCGACCCGGTGCCTGAGGTGTTCTCGTGGCGCCACCAGAGACCTGGTTTGTCAACCGAGGAGTAGCTCAGTGCTCGACTTCATCTACTACCCCGTGTCCTTCATCCTGTGGTGTTGGCACAAGGTCTTCGGGTTCGTCTTCGGGGCCGACAACGCGATCACCTGGCTCCTGGCGATCATCTTCCTGACCTTCACGGTTCGCGGCATCATGTTCAAGCCGTTCGTGAACCAGGTCCGGTCGATGAAGAAGATGCAGGAGTTCGCGCCGGAACTGAAGAAGATTCAGAAGAAGTACGCGAACGACCGCCAGCGCCAGGCGATGGAGATGCAGAAGCTCCAGAAGGAGCACGGCGTCAACCCGCTGGGCAGCTGCCTGCCGATGCTGCTGCAGATCCCGGTGTTCATCGGTCTGAACTGGGTGCTGCGCGCGTTCTCCATCCAGCCCGCGGACGGCAGCCCGAAGACGGAGAACTACTTCTTCGACCAGGCCGGCGTCGAGTCGTACGTGCACGCGAAGCTGTTCGGCGTCAACATCGGCGACGCCATCCACAACGCTTCGATGCTGGGTGGTCAGGGCGGCGGCTGGCACTGGCACGTCGCGCCGGTCGCGATCCCGCTGATGATCCTCGCGTCGGTCCTGACCCACCTGACCGCGCGGCACTCGGCGCAGCGGCAGAACCTGAACCCCGAGGCGATCACGCCGCAGACGCAGATGATGCAGCGGCTGACGATGTACATCTTCCCGCTCGGTGTTCTGGTGTTCGGTGCGTTCTTCCCGATCGGCCTGCTCGTCTACTGGCTCGCGAACAACGGCTGGACCCTGATGCAGCAGCGCCTGGTCTACACGCGCATCGACAAGGAAGAGGCGCAGAAGAAGGCCGAGGCCGCCGAGAAGCGCAACTCGCTGGCGCCGCGCCCGGGTGCGAAGCCGAAGCCGGGCCAGAAGCCGGTCCAGCCGAAGAAGACGGACGACGGTGACGGCGCGGCCGACAAGCCGGCCGCCGACGGCAAGGCGACCGGGCAGAAGCCGGGCTCGAAGGCCGGCTCCCCGCACCGCTTCCCGCAGCAGGGGCAACGCCCGCAGAACGGCTCGGCGCAGAAGCGCAAGAAGCCTTCGCAGGGCGGCAAGAACTCAGGACAGAAGGGCTCGGGGCAGAAGCGCCGCTGAGCGCTGGAGCCCGGTGAAAGGAGATGACGATGGCGGAGACGGTCGAAGCGATCGACGCTGACGACGAGGCGCCGGCTGCGGAGGCGACGGGTTCGTCGACGGAGGACCTGCTGGTCCGCGAGGGCGACATCGCGGGCGACTACCTGGAGCGGCTGCTGGACCTGCTCGACTACGACGGGGACATCGACCTCGACGTGGAGAGCGGCCGCGCGATCGTGAGCATCGACGGCGGTGACGATCTGGAGAAGCTGGTCGGCGGACGCGGCCAGGTGCTCGAGGCGCTGCAGGAACTGACACGGCTCGCGGTGCAGCAGGAGACCGGCACTCGGAGCCGGCTGATGCTCGACATCGCCGGCTGGCGGGCCGGCCGCCGCGCCGAGCTGAGCGAGCTGGGCCGCACGACGGCCGAGACGGTCAAGGCGACGGGCGAGAAGGTGCGGCTGCAGCCGATGAGCCCGTTTGAGCGAAAGGTCGTCCATGACGCGGTGGCCGCCGTGGGCGGCGTCAAGAGCGAAAGCGAGGGCGAGGAGCCCAAGCGACGTGTCGTGGTGATGCCGGACGCGTAGGCGTTCAGGTTTCTCGGAAGGCGGCCCACTTCGGTGGGCCGCCTTTTTTATGTCCGCGATTTGGAGCGGTGGTCTTTGGCGGTGGCGACGAGGTGTGCCGCCGTAGGCGCGTCAGAGCGGTGGCTCTTCCTGTGCCCGCAGTCCGATCGGCGGCCCGCTCGCGGCTCGCTGCGAAACGGCCGCGGCGGTGGTACCGCGCGGGTTGGCGAGTCTCGCGGTGGCTCCGCTCGACACGGCGCCGCGCATTGCGCGGATGCGAGACGCTCGGAAGGTTGCTCACTTCGTGCGGGTCGGGCGGCGGCAGGCGGGCGGGGTCGGGTCTATGACTGTGCGTTGGTTTCACGTGGAACCAGCCGCTGACACTCCTCGGGGCAGTTTCACGTGAAACCCTCCACAGTTGCGGTCCGCCTCCCCGCGATGATGTTCGCGTCGTGGAGAATCGGGGGCGTTGGTCGTTTCACGTGAAACCCGAGGAGTGCTAGTGGTGCCGGTGCCCGACGTGGCGGGGCGAGTGTTCGGCGATGGCCTCGATAAGGCCGTCGCCTTCGCTGAGATGCTCGAGCGGTTCGGCGTCGAGCGGGGGTTGATCGGGCCGCGTGAGGTGGAGCGGCTTTGGGATCGGCACCTGTTGAACTCCGCCGTCGTCGGTGAGCGGATCGCGAACGGCGTCCGGGTGATCGACGTCGGGTCCGGCGCCGGCTTTCCCGGGGTGCCGCTCGCCATCGCGCGGCCGGATCTGGAGGTCGTTCTCGTCGAGCCCATGGCTCGGCGCGCCGACTGGTTGAACGAAGTCGCCGAGACCATCAAACTGGACGTCACCGTCGTCCGCGGCCGGGCGGAGGAGAAGGCACTCCGGGATCGCGTCGGGACCGCGGACGTCGTCACCTCACGGGCCGTCGCTCCGCTCGCGCGATTGGCGGGCTGGTGCCTCCCCCTCGTCCGGGAGGGTGGCATGATGCTCGCAGTCAAGGGAGCTAGTGCCCGGGACGAAGTTGCCCGTGATGCGAAGGCGGTTGCCCGCGTCGGTGGGGGTGCTCCAACGGTCTCTGAATGCGGGGTCGGCGTGCTCGAAACGCCGACGACCGTGGTGCGGGTGGAGCGCGTACGAAGTGCCCGTCGCCCGCGCCGTGCGGGATGACAGGATGGCGTACTGGATGGCTTGTGGAGGCCAGATCAGCATGATGCGACCCATGTTCCACGTGAAACCAACAGCGTCGATTGCGGAAAGGTGGCTCGGCCGGTGACCCCGCCTGCGTCAGACTGGACCCCCATTGCCGAAGAGGCCGAGCGCGCCGCCCGCGTGCTGCACCCGGACCCCAACTCCCTCCCCCGGCCCGATCAGCGCCGCGTGCTGACCGTCGCCAACCAGAAGGGCGGCGTCGGCAAGACGACCAGCGCCGTCAACCTCGCCGCGGCCCTCGCGGTGCACGGGCTCAAGACCCTCGTCATCGACCTCGACCCGCAGGGCAACGCCAGCACCGCGCTCAACGTGGACCACCGCTCCGGCACCCCCTCCATCTACGACGTCCTCCTCGGCGACCTCCCCCTGGGCGAGGCGATGGCCGTCAGCGAGCAGTCCCCCAACCTGTTCTGCGTCCCCGCGACGATCGACCTTGCCGGCGCCGAGATCGAGCTCGTCGAGATGCCCTCCCGCGAATCGCGGCTGAAGGAGGCGCTCACCGGGGAGGTGGTCGACCAGCTCGGCGTGGACTACGTCTTCATCGACTGCCCGCCCTCGCTCGGCCTCCTCACGGTCAACGCGATGGTCGCCGCCCGCGAGGTGCTCATCCCGATCCAGTGCGAGTACTACGCACTCGAAGGCCTCGGGCAGCTCCTCAGCAACATCGAGCTGGTGCAGAAGCACCTCAACCCCAGCCTCTCCGTCTCGACGATCCTCCTCACCATGTACGACGGCCGCACCAAGCTGGCCGACCAGGTGACCGCCGAGGTGCGCGACCACTTCGGCGACGTCGTCCTCAAGACCGTCATCCCCCGCAACGTGAAGGTGTCCGAGGCGCCCAGCTACGGCCAGACCGTGCTGGCGTACGACCCGGGTTCGCGGGGCGCGATGAGCTACGTCGATGCGGCTCGCGAACTCGCGGAGCGTGGCAGCAGCAACGGATCGAGGAGGGGCACGTTATGACCGAACGCAGGGGTGGCCTGGGGCGTGGCCTGGCCGCGCTGATCCCGACCGGACCGCCCGCAGGCGAGAACACCCCCAGTGCGCCGGCTCGCCCGGAGGCGCCGTCTCGCAACGGTGACAAGGACTGGTTCGCGGCCAACAGCGAGGTCGTCCCCAGCGGTGAGGTGGCCGGCGCCGTCTACCGCGAGATCCCGACGAGCTCGGTCAAGCCCAACCCGAAGCAGCCGCGGCAGGTCTTCGACGAGGACGCCCTCGCCGAGCTGGAGCACTCGATCCGCGAGTTCGGCCTCATGCAGCCGATCGTCGTCCGCGAACTCGGCGGCGGCGAGTACGAGCTGGTCATGGGCGAGCGTCGTCTGCGTGCGTCCCAGCGGGCCGAGCTGGAGAACATCCCGGCCATCGTCCGGCAGACCGCCGACGAAGCGATGCTGCGGGACGCGCTGCTGGAGAACATCCACCGCGTCCAGCTGAACCCGTTGGAAGAGGCGGCCGCCTACCAGCAGCTGCTCGACGAGTTCGAGGTGACGCACGAGGAGCTCGCCTCCCGCATCGGCCGCAGCCGCCCGGTCATCACCAACACCATCCGGCTGCTCAAGCTCCCCCTCCCCGTGCAGCGCCGCGTCGCCGCCGGGGTTCTCTCCGCCGGGCACGCCCGGGCGCTGCTCTCGCTCGAAGATCCGGAGCAGCAGGAGGAGCTCGCGACGCGCATCGTCGCCGAGGGGCTCTCGGTCCGCGCGACCGAGGAGGCGGTGACTCTCAAGAAGAGCGAGGCGCCGGCCAAGCCGAAGGCCGCTCCCCGCAAGGCGATGCAGGCGCCCGGTCTCCAGGATCTGGCGAACCGGCTGTCGGACACCTTCGACACCCGCGTCAAGGTTGACCTCGGCCGCCGGAAGGGGCGCATCGTCGTCGAGTTCGGCTCGATCGACGATCTGGAGCGAATCGTCTCGATCATGGACCCGAATCGGGCAAATCAGGCGCTGCGAACCGATGAGGAATGACACCAGGTCGTTTCGTCACGGTGATGATTTGATCTGACAACACTGAGGGCCACCTCCCGCTCGGGAAGGCGGCCCTCAGTGGTTCCGGGGACGTGTCAGGCGGACCGGCGGATCGCCCGCGCGACGAGATCGGCGAACACGGCGCCGAGCGACGTGCCCGCGGTCTCGATCGCCATCGGCACGGTCGACGTCTCGGTGAGGCCCGGCGACGAGTTAACTTCGAGGAACTGGACCGTGCCGTCGGCGGTCACGATCGCGTCGGTCCGGGAGATGTCCCGCAGACCGAGCAGCTTGTGCGCGGCGACGGCCAGCTCGCCGACTGCCTTGGCGGACGGCTCCGGCAGCCGGGCCGGGGCGAAGAAGTCGGTCAGCCCCGCGGTGTAGCGCGAGGTGTAGTCGTAGACACCGCTCTCCGGCACGATCTCCACGGCGGGCAGCGCCTCCGGCTCCCCGTCCCGCTCGACGACCGCCACCGCGACCTCGACACCCTCGACCAGCCGCTCCGCCAGCACGGTGTCGCCGTACGCGAAGCAGCCCACCATCGCGGCGGGAAGCTCGGCGGCGTCCCGCACGACCTGGGCGCCCAGCGCGGACCCGCCCTGGTCGGGCTTGAGGATCAGCGGAAGGCCCAGGTGGTCGACGATCGCATCCAGCACGCCCTGCGCGCCCAGCTCCCGGAAGGTGCTGTGCGGCAGCACGACCCAGTCCGGGGTCGCGTACCCGGCGGCGGACAGCACGGCCTTCGCGGTCGGCTTGTCCCACGCCCGGCGGCACCCGCGCGAGCTGGTGCCCACGTACGGCACCTTCAGCATCTCCAGGACGGTCTGCACCGATCCGTTCTCGCCCTGGCCACCGTGCAGTGCCACGACGGCCGCGTCGGGCCGCTCGGACCGCAACCGGTCGAGCAGGCCCGCGTCGGTGTCCCACTCCTCGACGGTCAGCCCCTGCTCCCGCAGCGCGGCGGACAGCCTGCGGCCGGACCGCAGCGAGACATCGCGTTCATGCGAAAGCCCGCCCGCGAGAACGGCGACGGTCGGCATAACCACGCCGGCACTCTCCTCAATCAACAGTCTAAATAGGACTCAGCAGCGCGGCGATCAGGCCGTGTCCGGCGACGGCGTCTCCGGGCCGGGGATCGCGCGCATGCTGACGTTACCGAACGTGCGCACCAGGTCCATTTCGGACTCGAGCACCGCGGCCAGGCGTCGCACGCCCTCCTTGATCCGCTCGGGCGTCGGGTAGCAGTACGACAACCGCATCTGCCTGCTGCCGAAACCGTCGGCGTAGAAACCGGTTCCGGACGCGTACGCGACCCGGGCAGTGACGGCGCGCGGCAGCATCGCCTTGGTGTCGACACCCTCCGGCACCGTCACCCACACGTAGAAACCGCCATCCGGGTGCGTCCAGCTGCAGCCGGACGGCAGGTGCTGCTCCAGGGCGGAGAGCATCGCGTCCCGCCGCTCCCGGTAGTTCTCGCGGAAGGTCTTAATCTGGCCCTTCCAGTCGTGCGTGGCCAGGTACCGCGACACGATCATCTGGTTGAGGCTCGGCGGGCACAGCGTGGCCGACTCCGCGGCCAGCACCAGCTTCTCCCGCACCGCGTGCGGCGCCAGGACCCAGCCGACCCGCAGGCCGGAGGCGAACGTCTTGGAGAACGAGCCCAGGTACACGACGTTGTCCGGGTCGAGCGACCGCAGCGCCGGGTAGGTCTGGCCGTCGAAGCCGAGCAGTCCGTACGGGTTGTCCTCGACCACCAGCACGCCGTGCGCCCGGCAGATCGCGAGGATCTCGGCGCGCCGCTCGACCGCGAGCGTCACGCCGGCCGGGTTGTGGAAGTTCGGGATCGTGTAGAGGAACTTGACCCGCTGCCCGGCCTTCTCGGCGGCCGCGAGTGCCTCCCGCAGCGCCTCCGGCACCAGTCCCTGGTCGTCCATCACGACGTGCACAACCTTCGCCTGGTACGCGGCGAACGAGCCCAGCGCGCCCACGTAGGACGGCCCCTCGGCCAGCACGACGTCGCCCGGGTCGCAGAACAGCCGGGTGACCATGTCCAGGCCCATCTGGGAGCCGACGGTCACCACGACGTCGTCGGAGTGCGCGTTGATGCCCTCCATCGCCATGACCTCGCAGATCTGCTCGCGCAGCACCGGCACGCCCTGCGCGGAGCCGTACTGCAGCGCGACCAGGCCGTCCTCCGCGATGATCTCCCCCACCTGCGAAGACAGGCTGTCCAGCGGGAGCGCGGCGAGGTTCGGCATGCCGCCGGCGAGCGAAACCACCTCCGGGCGGCTGGCCACCGCGAAGAGAGCTCGGATCTCCGACGCCGTCATGCCTGCCGTGCGGGCGGCGTAACGGGCGAGGTGGGGATCGAGGTCTCGGCGGCCAGTGTGCTCGGGTGGATTCGCAGTCATCGCACTTCGCTCTGTCGAATGGTCAGTTTCCCGAGTGTAACCACTCGTCCTTGTGATATTCCCGGCCTTCCGGCGCGGGTCACAGACGCCTATCCTCAAATGCGGCCGAGCAGGCTGCGGCGGTACGCCACGCCCTGCTCCACGTCGGGCCGGCCGCCGCGAAATCCGGGGAGGGGATCAGGTGTCGCGTCGAGTCGTGGGCGTCACCCTCGACAACCTGGAACACCTGCCCAAGAACTGCCGCCGGTGCGTGTACTGGGAGCTCGCGCCGCACCTGCGCGCGCAGGCGGAGGAGTTCGGCCAGACCGAGGTCGAGAAGGAGGCCTGGGTCTCCTCGGTGCTGCTGGAGTGGGGCTCCTGCGGCCGCATCATCTACAGCGACTCGCTGCCCGTCGGGTTCGTGTTGTACGCCCCGCCGAACCTGGTGCCGCGCTCGGTCGCCTTCCCCACGTCCCCGCCCAGCGCGGACGCGGTGCTGCTGACGAGCTTCCAGGTGCTGCCCGAGTTCCGCGGTGGCGGGCTGGGCCGCACGCTCATCCAGGCGGTCGCCAAGGACATGACGCGCCGCGGTGTGCGCGCGATCGAGGCGTTCGGCGACGCGAGCCCGGACGACGCCGACAACGAGCTGCTGGGGCACACCTGCGTGGTCCCGGCCGACTTCCTCACCGCGGTCGGGTTCAAGACCGTGCGCCCGCACCCCAAGTGGCCCAGGCTGCGCCTGGAGATCCGGTCGGCGCTGTCCTGGAAGGAAGACGTCGAAGCGGCGCTGGAGCGGCTCCTCGGCCAGGTGACCATCACCACAGCCGAACCCAGCACAGCCCGCGCGTAGACGGAGTTATCCACAGAAACGGTCCACAAGGCAGCAGTTGTCCACAGGCTTCTGTGGACAACTGCTGTGAACGAGTGGGCTTATTCGGCCTTCGCCAGCTCGTGGGCGAGCACGTCGGCGAACGTGAACGTGCCGGTCGGCTGGTCGCCCTCACCGAGCAGGTACAGGCGCTTGACGGCGATCAGGATGCCCTCGGCGACGATGTCGCGGAACGTCGGGTCGGACAGCTTCGCCCGGTCGCCGGGGTTGCTCAGGTAGCCGATCTCCATCCGCACCGCAGGGCACCGCGTCAGCCGCAGGATGTCCCAGGTCTTGGCGTGCGTCCGGCAGTCCAGCAGACCGGTGCGGGCGGCCACCTCGCGCTGCAGGTAGCCGGCCAGCAGCTCACCCACCGTCGACGTGGTGCCCAGGCCGTTGCCCCAGTGGAACGAGGCGACGCCCTGCGCGTGCGGCGAGGAGTTACGGTCGCAGTGCAGCGACAGGAACAGGTCGGCGCCCGCGTTGTTGGCGAACGCGGCGCGCTCCGCCTCCGCGGGCCCGGTGTCCGGGCCACGCGAGATCAGCGCCTCCATGCCGGTGGCCTTCATCCGGCCTTCCAGACGGCGCGCCAAGTCCCACACGATGTCGGCCTCGCGCAGGCCGCCGATCTCCACACCCGGGTCGGCGCCGCCGTGACCGGGGTCGATGACGATCCGCTTGCCACGCAGCCGCGGCCCGGACTGGCGGACCTGCTCCTGCTCGCGCAGCAGCACCGGGCGGCCACCACGGGCACGCGGGGAGAGCTGCCGCAGCGCGCGGACGGTCGCCGGGCCGCAGATGCCGTCGATCACCAGGCCGTAGTCGCGCTGGAAGTTGCGCAGTGCGTGCTCGGTCTTCGGGCCGAACATGCCGTCCGGGCGGCCGGCGTCGTAGCCCAGCTCGGTCAGCCGGTCCTGCAGCGCGAACACGTCGTCGCCGTGCACCGGCGAGGAGATCAGGTAGGCCAGCGGCCTGCTGCCAAGGTGGAAGGTCGCGCCGCGCAGCACGTGGTAGGTGGCCGGGCCGACGACGCCGTCGATGAGCAGCCCTCGGCGCTGCTGGAACCCGCGGACGGCCCGTTCGACCTCGTGGTCGAACAGGTTGCCGGCATCCGGCCGGAGCAGACCGATCGAGGCCAGCATCGACCTGATCTCAGCGACGTCGTCCCCGACGTCGCCGCGGCGGAGCACCCGCATGCACTCCTCGCTCTTTCCTTGGGCATCGATCAAAAACCGATGCGGCACAAACAGTCTCGGGCTAACCTCGGGTACCCATTCTGCCCTGAGGACTCTCCGTGACCGCGTAGGGCCGGTCGGTGCGTCATCCGGGCGGGTGAGCATGGAAAAACCCGGGGGCCGTCCGTAGAAGACGTTTACCCCCGGGTCCGGGTTGCCTTCGTCAGGCGAGAACGTCGGACAGATCCGACAGCAGCGCGGCCTTCGGCTTGGCGCCGACGATCTGCTTCACCGGCTTGCCGCCCTGGAACAGGATCAGCGTCGGGATCGACATGACCTGGTAGTCGCGGGCGGTGCCCGGGTTCTCGTCGATGTCCAGCTTCGCGACGGTCAGCTTGTCCTTGTGCTCGGCGGCGATCTCCTCGAGCACCGGGGCGACCATCTTGCACGGCCCGCACCAGGTCGCCCAGAAGTCGACCAGGACCGGCTTGTCGCTGGTCAGAACGTCGTCGGCGAAGGACTTATCGGTCACCTTGACGGTGTCGGACATTTCATCTCCCTACTTGGTACGAGCTTGGAGTTCAGTTCGCGGAGCCGTAGCCGCCGCCCACCAGTTCGGGCGCGATCTCGGCTTCGGGGTTGCCGGCGTGCTCGGCCAGCCAGCGCTCGGCGTCGATGGCCGCGGAGCAGCCCGAGCCTGCGGCGGTGATGGCCTGCCGGTAGGTGTGGTCGACCAGGTCGCCCGCGGCGAAGACGCCCGGCAGGTTGGTGTAGGAGGTGCGGCCCTTGGTCAGGACGTAACCCTCGGCGTCCAGCTCGACCTGGCCCTTGACCAGCTCGCTGCGCGGGTCGTGGCCGATCGCGACGAAGAAGCCGGTGACGTCGAGCACCGACTCCTCGCCGGTGACGGTGTCCTTGAGCTTCAGGCCGGACACGGTGGTGTCGCCCAGCACCTCGACGACCTGCTTGTTCAGCGCCCACTTGATCTTCTCGTTCGCGCGGGCGCGCTCGAGCATGATCTTGGAGGCGCGGAACTCCTCGCGCCGGTGCACGATCGTCACCGACCGGGCGAACTTGGTCAGGAAGGTGGCCTCCTCCATGGCGGAGTCGCCACCGCCGAGCACGGCGATGTCCTGGTCGCGGAAGAAGAAGCCGTCACAGGTCGCGCAGGCCGAGACACCGCGGCCGAGCAGCTCCTGCTCACCGGGCACGTTGAGGTAGCGCGCGGCCGAACCCATGGCGAGGACGACGGCCTTGGCCGCGTAGCGCGTGCCGTGGGCGGTGACGTACTTGACGTCGCCCTCCAGCTCGAGCTTCTCCACGTCCTCGGCGCGCAGCTCCGCGCCGAAGCGCTCGGCCTGCTTGCGCATCTCCTCCATCAGGTCCGGGCCCTGGATGCCGTCCCGGAAGCCGGGGTAGTTCTCGACCTCGGTGGTGGTCATGAGCGCGCCGCCGAACTGGGAACCCTCGAACACCAGCGGTTCGAGCTGGGCACGCGCGGCGTACACCGCGGCCGTGTACCCGGCCGGACCCGACCCCACGATGATGAGGTTCCGAACGTTTTCCGCTGCCACCCGTAGACCTCCGCTCGTCGTGACCTGCGTACCAGGCTCAACACGATCGTAGGGTCCAGTGTTCCCGGCGTGACACGCGTCGCCCGTGTCGCGGAAATCCACAGGTCGTGGCTTGCTTGGCGGTGCGGGTGGCGGAACCTCAGAAGCCCCCTCGCTGTGGGATCGCCTCCTCATGAACGCCGGTTCACCACGTCGGCGCTGTCCTCGCGAGGGGGCTCCTGAGAACCCGCGGCGGTGCCGGCCGGCGGCCGCCTCAAAAAGCAGATCAGCCGATCACCTTGTCCAAGAGCACCCCGGCGTTGCCCGCGCCGCAGGTCGGGGCGAACGCGACCAGCCGGAACTTCGCCAGCTGACCGGTGGTCAGCAGGGTCAGCACGGCCGGCTGCCCGTCGATCGAGCCCTGGCGGACCCCGATCGGCTTGGCGGTGTCGGCGAAGCCGGCGGCGGTCAGGCACGTCTGCAGCGCGTCCGCGTTGCGCAGCGGGCCGTAGTCGAACGTGCCCTGCATCTGGCCGACCGCGCTCGCGGCCTGGTCGCTGCGCAGGTTCAGCGGCGGCTGCGGCGCGCTCTGACCGGGCGGGGGCGCGGCCACGTTGCTGCCCGGCGACGGCGACGTGCCACCCGGGATGGCGATCGCGACGGCGGCCACCGCGGCGGCGGCCACGGCCACCACCCCGCTGATCCAGCCGATGCGCTTGTTGCGGCGACGGCGGGCCGCGTCCAGGCTCACCACCGGCGCCACGCCCGGCTGCTGCTGCTGCGGGAACGCGCGGCGCGACTCCTCGGCGATCGCGGCGTCCAGGCGAGCCGCGAACTCGGCCGGCATCGGCGGGACGTCCGCGCTCAGCTCAGCCAGGTCGGCGGTGGTCGCCTCCAGCGCCTCGATGATCGCGCGCGCCTCGGGATCGGCCTGCACCAGCGGCCACAGGCGGGCGGCTTCGTCGTCGTCCAGGACGCCGGCGTGCAGGTCCGCGAGCAGGTCGACAGACCAGGGCGGGCCGGCGGCCTCGATCCCCCGACTCTCGTCCGTCATCGTCCCTCCCTCTCGCGCTGTGCCCCAGACCGGCCGCCGCGCTCCCGTTTGCTTTCGGGAGTTGGGACGTTCGCTAATGCATCCGGGTTCCGGAGATGGCCGAGAACTTTGGCGAGTTTGGCGCGGCCGCGGGCGCAGCGGCTCTTCACCGTGCCCTCCGCGATGCCGAGCATCTTCGCGGTCTCGCTGACCGAGTACCCCTCGACGTCGACCAGCACGATCGGCATCCGCTGGTCCTCCGGCAGCTGCGCGAGCGCCTCCTTGATGACCAGCCGGGTCTCCCGGTCGGCCATCGAGTCCCGCGGCGTGGCCGGCTCGTTCACGCCGGTCTCCGGCAGCGGCACCGTCGGACGGGCCTGCCTGCGCCGGACCCGGTCCAGGCAGGCGTTCACCACGATCCGGTGCAACCAGGTGGTGACCTGGGATTCCGCGCGGAAGTTCGCGGCGGCGCGGAAGGCGGAGATGAAGGCGTCCTGCAGGGCGTCGGCGGCTTCCTCGGGGTCGCGCAGGGTGCGCAGGGCCACCGCCCACATGCGGTCCCGATGCCGCCGGACCAGTTCGCTGAACGCGTGCGGATCCCCCGACGCGTGCGCCGCGATGAGGTCGGCGTCCGTTGGTGCAGCTGCGGTCACCCGCAGCACCCTACTGGGCGGGGAGGAAGGTCAATTCGCCTATCTGGGACTGGTAGCCCTTGTCCGTGTCACTCAGCTGAGTGATCCAGATGATCACGTACTGCCCCTGCTGGGGCTGCGGAAGGGTGATGTCGGTGGTCTGCCCGTTCAACGTGGCCGTGCCGATCACGCGAGTGTCGGCCAGCTCCGGGTTGCGCGAGTCGGCCAGCCGGACCTCGATCGAGGTGCCCGGGCTGTCCGCGGCCACCGTGATCTTCGCCAGGTTGATCGGCTTGTCGAAGCTCGCCAGCAGCCCGACGCCCTCCTTGATGGCCGGGAACTGCTGCCGGTACTGGTCGGTCCGCCAGATCGTGGTGGGGTCGCCGTCCACGGTGTTGCGGGCCCGGCTGGTGTTGTCGCCGTTGCCGTCCGGGTTGTAGACCGTGACGCTCTCCGGGCCAACCGCGGCGCCGATCTGCGCCTGCCCGCCGGGCGACGGCGGCGGGTTCGGCGACGGGTTGACCGGGGCCGACGCGGACGCCGTCGGGGTCGGGTTGGCGACGTTGATCGGCGGGCCGCCCGAGCTGGGGTCGTCCTGGAAGAAGCTGATCGCCAGCATGCCGAGCCAGGCCAGGATCGCGACCGCGGCGACGACCAGCACGGTGACGCCGAGCGCCAGCTTTCGCCGCCGCGCGCGGTCCTTGACCGGCTTCTTCGTCGTCCAGATCGTGCCGTCGCCGTCGGCCTCCATCTGGGCCTTGATCAGCTGCGTCCGCTCCTCGGCCTCGGCGGCCATCTCCAGCGCGCGCACGATCGCGGCGCTGGTGCGGATGCCGCCAGGGCCGCCGTCCTCGACCGTGCGGACCGCCAGCGACGACAGCTCCTGCGGCACCGACGGCTGCAGCGAGCGCGGCGGCACGAGCCGTCCGTTCGGGGCGTGCGGCGCGGCCGGGATCGCGGCCGGCCCGCCCGGCAGCGGCCAGCGGCCGGTGAGCAGCAGGTACAGGATCCCGCCGATGGCCTTCACGTCGTCGCGCAGCGTCGCGTCCGGCAGCGGGCCGGGGAACGCCAGGCGGAGCGAGCCTTCGGTGGTCAGGCGCAGGCGCTGCGGGTGGTCCAGGCCGAGCACGAGACCGGAGTGGTGGGCCCGCTCGACGGCCTCGGCGAGCCGCTGGACCATCCGGGCCGCGGCGAGCGGCTGGACCGGGCGGTCGGCGACCAGATCGATCAGGTCGGTGCCCTTGGTCCACTCGGTGACCACGACGCCCAGCAGGCCCTCACCGGAGGTGATGCCGTTGCCGAGGGTGAGCACGTCGAGCACCCTGGCGACCGCTTCGTGGTTGAACTTGGCGGCGTGCGTGGCGCGTTCGAGGGTCTTGCGGGCCTGACGTGCGGCTTCGGCGTCCGCGGGGTCGCCGACGAGCAGCGTCAGCGCGACGTCCCGCCGCAGCTGGCCGTCCCGCGCACGCCACAGGTGGGCGCCCGCCCGCTCGTCGATGCCGAACTGGGCGAGCAACCGGTACCGGCCGTCTCCGACCACGCTGCCCGGCGCGAGGGAGCCTCCCCTCGCGCGGACACCCGTCCGGATCGGACCGGACTGCTCGCTCCGCTTCTCGTTCACCCCACGCTCTCTTTCCCGCGCCCTGTGGTCGAGGGTACGTGAACACACGGGGTGAGACAGGGTTATCCGTGAGTGGTTCGTTACCCGCGCTTGATCAATCGGGTGATTCTCTTCGTGGCCGGGGACAGCTCGTCCACCCTGAGCAGCGCCAGTACGCCGAACGACACACCGAGGCCGACGATGCCCTGCAGGATCAGCTTGATCCACGCGGTCAGCCGCTCGCCGAAGTCCGGGACCACCCACCCGACCGCGACCGCGGCGAGCACACCCAGCCCGCTCGCCACGACGGTGAACAGGATGACGCCGAGCACGCGCTTGCTGCGCAGGTTGCCCAGGCTGACCCACAGCCAGACCTGGCCCATGATCGCGCCGACCACGAACGTCAGCGAGTTGACCATCATCGCGCCCAGCACGATGTTCTGGTCCGACAGCAGCACCGGGCACAGGTACAGCAGCGGGATCTTGACCAGGGTCATCACGACCATGATCAGCGTCGGCGTGCGGGCGTCCTTCATCGCGTAGAACACCCGCAGCTGCAGCATCACCAGCGCGTACGGCAGCAGGCCGAACGCCGAGATGGCCAGTGCCTCACCCAGCCGCGACGCGTCCGCGGTCGAGTTCTCCCCGCCGCTGAACAACGCCACACCGACCGAGGTGCCGATCACCGACATCACCGCGGCGATCGGCACGAGCATCACCGTCGAGATGCGGGAGGCGTAGGACAGGTCGGCGACCACCTTGCGGGTGTCGCCGTCGGCGGCGTTGCGTGACAGCCGCGGCATGATCGCGGTGAGCAGCGAGACGCCGATGACGCCGTACGGCAGCTGGAACAGCAGCCAGGCGTTCGAGTAGATCGTCACACCGCCCGGGTCACCGCTGGTCAGCACGCGGGTGTTGACGGTGAAGCCGATCTGGCTGACCGCGACGTAGCCGAGGATCCACAGCGCGAGGCCGCCGAACTCCTTCATGCGCTTGTCGATGCCCCAGCGCCACTTGAACCGGAACCCGCTGCGCAGCAGCGGCGGCACCAGCATGATCGCCTGCACGACGATGCCCATGGTCACGCCGATGCCCAGCAGCAGCAGCTTCGGCTGGCTCATCTCGACCGGGTTGAACGTGATCTCGCCGGGGGTGAGCATGAACACGGCCAGCGTGAAGATCACGACCAGGTTGTTCACCACCGGCGCCCAGGCCGGCGGCCCGAAGATCTGCTTGGCGTTGAGGATCGCCGAGAGCAGCGCGAACAGGCCGTAGAACAGGATCTCCGGCAGCAGCAGCCTGGCGAACGCCGTGGTCAGGTCCGAGCTGGTCTTGCCTGGTTCGCCGTCCAGGTAGAGCGAGGTCAGCCACGGCGCGGCGGCCACCGCGACCACCGTGCCGATCACCAGCAGCACGAACGCCACCGTCAGCATGCGCTGGGTGTAGGCCAGGCCGCCGTCCTTGTCGTCCTGCGACCGCACCAGCAGCGGCACCACCACACTGCTCAGGACGCCGCCGAGCAGCAGCTCGAAGACGATGTTGGGCAGCGTGTTGGCGATGTTGAACGAGTCGTTCACCACGCCGGTGCCCACGGCCCAGACCAGCATGATCTTCCAGAGGAACCCGGTGATCCGGCTGATCAGGGACGCGATGGCGATCCGGCTGCTGGACTTCGCCAGCGACGGCGCGGCCGGCTTCTCCGGCGCCTCGACGGGCGCGTGGAAGCCGGTGGCGTCCAGGCCGGGACCCTCGCCGAACGAGGTGGACGGCGACGCCGTGATGCGCGGCATCATCCGCGTCGCCAGCGCGTCGTAGGGCCGCAGCACGTCCGGGTCGGCCACCGGCCAGCGGTTGCCGCCCTGCACGCCGCTGATCCGCGGGATCAGCATGGTCGCGTCGGGGTCGTTCGGCGGCAGCGGCGGCGCGCCGAACGGCATGCTGTCCTGGTGGCGCTGCCGCTCCTGGCGCCACGGCCGGACCGGCTGGCGGCGGTCCGGCGGGGCCTGCCTGCCCGTGGGCGGCGGCTGCCTGCGATCCGGCGGCGGCTGGCGGCGCGGCGGCTGCGGCAGCCGGTCCGGCGGCAGTTGTCCCTGCTGGCGAGTCGGCTGCGGGGGCCGCGGCCTGCCGTTCGCCGCAGGCGGGATGCGGCGGGTCTGGTCCTGCCGAGCGCGATCAGGCGGCGGCGGGCGCCGTGTTCCGCGGTCGGCGGGACGCTCGGGTGGCCACCCCGGGTCTCTGTCCAACGCGCGCGCCCAATCCTCGCCGGTCCGGTTCTGGCACCCCAGAGTAGTCGGTCAGGCCTTGCGGGCCCGGACGCGACGGTAGATCTGGCGCGCGGAGAGCAGGACCAGGGCCGCCGCGCCCGCGATCGTGAGGACCAGCGTCACGACGCCGTACTCGTTGGACCGCAGCTCGAACCGCGCCGGGTTGCCCAGCGGCGTGCCGCCGGGGGTGGTCAGCGAGACGGTCAGGTTGAACACGCCGGCGCGCAGGGCCTCGGCCGGGATCCGCTCGCTGCCGCCGAGGCCGGCCGGGACCAGGCGGTCCGGCACCTGCTCGACGCGCAGGCCGGGCGTGTTGCTCAGCTGGATCCGCACCGCGATCTGCACCGGCAGCCGGTTGTTGAACGACACCGGCAGCGGCGCCGACCCGGACGCCATCGAGATCGGCACCGGCGGGGTGTCCACCGTCACGCGGCCGAGCAGGCCGTCCAGTTCGGCGCGGGCGTCGGCGGCCGAGGCCTCGGCGGCGCCCTGCCGCGCGCGCCAGGCCGCCGACGTGCTGCGGACCAGCGCGAACCGCAGCGGTTCGAGCAGCTCGGCGGGCTCCACCTGCGCGGCCGGGTCGATCTGCATCGCGCCCTGCAGGTCGGCCATCGTGGTCTCGATGGAGCTCATCTCGTCGGTGACCGACGTCGGGGTCGCGGTGGCCAGGTCCTCGGCCGTGTAGCTCATCTTGGCGCTGCCCGTGCTCGCGGTCGCCAGCAGCGCGGGCAGCGACTGCGGGGTCAGCATGTTGCGGTCGACGAAGTCGCCGACGTTGCGCAGGAAACCGGTCAGCTCGTCCTGCGTCGCCGTCCACCGGCGGGGCGGGGCGACCAGCACCGGCCGCGAGGCGCCACCGGCAAGGCCGCCGCGGAACGCGAGGGCGGCCAGGCCGTTCTGCGTGGCGATGTCCGGGTCGTCCACCGGCGTCGCCGCGGTCGCCTCGGTGCTGCCGGACGCGCCGGCCAGGCCGGACAGGACCAGCGAGTCGACCTGCTGCGCCCGCAGCGCGGTGCCGTCCAGCGTGACCGCGCCGGACGACTGGCCGCTTGTCGACGAGTCGACCGGGTCGGTGATCAGGGTGCGCACGCCGGCGCCGCTCAGCGCGGCCAGCGTGCTCTGGTCCAGCGCGCCGCCCGCCCACAGCACGCCGTTCTGCGGGGTGACGCCGAGCAGTTCCTGCACTCGCGCGCCGGTGTCCAGGGCGAACGGCAGCAGGTCACCGCTGCGGACCTTGGTCAGCGCGGTCAGGTCGGCGTCGGCGTAGGGCAGCTGGACCACGCACTGCCCGGTGACCAGCTCCCGCAGCGACTGCAGCCACGCCTTCGCGGCCTCCGCGCCGGTGCCGCCGGTGGTGCCGGTCGAGGTGCGGACCTGGTAGCCGCGGGACATCGCGTCCACGGTGTCGAGCAGGTCGGGGTCGATGGCGTAGCAGAGCGCGCGGGTCAGCTGCGGGTCGTCGCGGACCGCGCTCGCCGACTCCACCAGCCCGTACAGGCGGCCGCCGGGCCGCAGCTCGGTCGCCAGCACGTCGTCGGACAGCACCGCGGTGCCGCCCAGCGGCGCGGCCACGATCCGCGGGCGGGTGTCGGCGATCGGCCACAGCATCGTGAACGGCGACGGCGAGGTGTTCTGGCTGGTCGCGCTCTTGCCCGGCGCGGACAGGACCGGCAGCAGCATGCTCATCGACGCCAGCCGCGCCGCGCCGCCGTAGTCCGGCGTGCCGTTGACGTTGACCAGCATCGGGTACACGCCGGCGCTGTTCACGCGCAGGTTTCCGCGCGTCCCGTCGAGCCGGACGGTGACGCTGAGCTGGGCGGTCTGCCCCGGCTCCAGGGTCGACGGCTCGACGTCGACCCAGTCGGTGCTCGACGCGGCGGCCGCGGCCGCGCCGCTCATCGCGGTGCGCACCTGGCGCTCGGTGGTGAGCCGCTCGCCCAGCTCCAGCCGGACCTGCAGGTCGCTGATCCGCCGGTCGCCCACGTTCGTCACGGAGCCGGTGACGTTGAGCGTCACCGAGTTCGTGGTGATCACGCGCGGGTTGAGCTGCGCGACGTCCAGCCGCAGGCGGCTGGGCGCGTCCGACTGGGCACTCGCCGTGACCGGGGTGAACATCGCGAGGAGGAACGCAACCAGCCCGGTGGCGGCGAACCGCTTCACTCCGACGCTCCTTCTGTCGCTCGCGTGTCGTCGTCGAACAGTTCCCGCGCCTTGCGCACCAGGGACCGCTCGTCGGTGTAGGCGAGCCGGGTCTCCAGATCGGCGATCGGCACCCAGGCCACCTCGGTGACCTCCGAGTCCTCGTCGGACAGCTCGCCGCCGGTGGCTTCCAGCAGGAAATGATGCACCGTCTTGTGCACCCGCCGTCGCTCGGCCACGAACCAGTAGTCGATGGTGCCGAGCGGCCGCAGCACTTCCGCGGAGATCCCGGTCTCCTCCTTCACCTCGCGCACCGCAGTCTGCTCGATCGTCTCGCCGTCTTCGATGTGGCCCTTCGGCAGCGACCACAGCAGCTTCCCGTGGCGGTCCAGCCTGCCGATGAGCACGGCGTTCTCCCTGGCGGGATCGACCACGAGGCCGCCGGCGGAGGTCTCCACGGAGGTCGTCATCTTCCGGCCGCGGCGGCGGCGTGACCGGCGTCGCGGCTTACCCCCGCCGGAGCGACCGGCCGATCCAGACATGCTGCGATGCTAGTGCGTGGCGGCCCCTTCCGGCCGCTACTGCGTAGTTGACTGTTCACTCCTCGTCGATCGGTAGGCTGGTTCCTCGTGTCTGTCATGGTTGAGTCGACTCCCGAGGCGGTTCGATCCCGGTGAACGAACTGACCGCGAAGCGGAACGCGGTGACCGAGCTGATGCGGATCTCGCCGCTGGCCGACGAGCTGGCCGGGCTGTTCGCGAAGGCCGGGCGCCGGCTGTACCTGGTCGGCGGCAGCGTCCGGGACGCGCTGCTCGGCCGGCTGTCCGCCGACCTCGACTTCACCACCGACGCGCGGCCCGAGCAGATCCTGAAGGTCGTCCGCGGCTGGGCCGACGGGGTGTGGGAGGCCGGCATCGCCTTCGGCACCGTCGGCGTCACCAAGCGCGGCTCGACGCTGGAGATCACGACGTTCCGCGCGGACGTCTACGACCGGGTGAGCCGCAACCCCGAGGTGACCTTCGGCGACTCGATCGAGGGCGACCTCAAGCGCCGCGACTTCACGGTCAACGCGATGGCGATCGACTTGTCGACCAAGCAGTTCGTCGACCCGCACGACGGGATGGACGCGCTGCGGCGGAAGGTGCTCGACACCCCCGCCACCCCGGAGGAGTCCTTCGCCGACGACCCGCTGCGCATGCTGCGTGCCGCCCGGTTCGCCGCCCAGCTCGGCTTCGAGCCGGCGCCCCGCGTGGTCACCGCGATGACCGAGATGGCCGGCGAGATCCAGCGCATCACCGCCGAGCGGGTGCAGACCGAGCTGTCCAAGCTGATGCTCGGCCGGTACCCGCGGCGCGGGCTGGAGCTGATGGTCGACACCGGGCTCGCCGAGCACGTCCTGCCCGAGGTGCCCGGCATGCGGCTGGCCATCGACGAGCACCACCAGCACAAGGACGTCTACCAGCACTCGCTGACCGTGCTGGACCAGGCGATCGCGCTGGAGCGCCGGGACGACCCGGACGCCGAGCCCGACCTGGTGCTCCGGCTGGCCGCGCTGCTGCACGACATCGGCAAGCCCGCCACCCGCCGGTTCGAGGAGGGCGGCGGCGTGAGCTTCCACCACCACGAGGTGGTCGGCGCCAAGATGGCTCGCAAGCGTTTGCGCGCGCTGAAGTACCCGAAGCAGGTCATCGAGGACGTCGGCCAGCTGGTGTTCCTCCACCTGCGGTTCCACGGCTACGGCAAGGGCGAGTGGACCGACTCGGCGGTGCGCCGGTACGTCACCGACGCTGGTGAGCTGCTGCCCCGGCTGCACAAGCTGGTCCGCGCCGACTGCACGACGCGCAACAAGCGCAAGGCGGCCGCGCTGCAGCGCACCTACGACGAGCTCGAGGAGCGGATCGCGCGCATCCAGGCCGAGGAGGACCTGGCGAAGGTGCGGCCCGACCTGGACGGCAACGAGATCATGAAGATCCTCGGCCTGCCGCCGGGGCCCATGGTCGGCAAGGCGTGGAAGCACCTGAAGGAGCTGCGCCTGGACCGCGGGCCGCTCGACCACGACGAGGCCGTCGCCGAGTTGCGCCGCTGGGCCGAGGAGAACGGCCTGTAACTTCAGGGTGCGTCGAGACGACCGGGAGGTCGTGATGTCCCCACCGCGAGCGGCGAGTTACCTGGGCACCCTGCTGCGGCGGGGCGCGCCCGCGATGGCCGGCGCGACCGGTGGACTGGACGACGAGGTCGCCGACCCGGCGCCGGTGTCCCCGCTCGCGCGGATGCGGCGCATGGTGGGGCCGGTCGACCTCGCGGCGCAGGACAACCTGCTGCTCCGCGCCACCCGGTACGTCGCGATGGTCCCGCTGATCTACCGCGTGCTGGCGGTGGCCGGGGCGCTGGTCGCGTTCCTCGCCGGCGACCACGGTGGCGTGGCGCCGGTGGTGGCGGTCGCGGTGTGCTCGATCGCGCTGAACCTGTACGGGCTGCGCTGGCTGTTCCGGTCGACGCCGTTCCACGGCGGTGGCGCGGTGCGGCTGCTGGTGCTCGACGTGGTGTTCACGCTCGCGGCCAACCTGGTGGTCGCGGCGACGGTGCCCGCGCCGGCCTTCACGGCCGCGATGCAGGTGCCGGGCAAGCACCTGCTCGGCGGGGTCGCGTTGCTGACCCTCGCGCTGGGAGTCGGGTACGGGCTGGGGCTGACGGTGCTGAGCGTGCCGCTCGCCGGGGCGGCGTGGTGGCTCAACAGCGGCGTGTTCAACGTGAAACAAGCCTTCGCCGGGGTCGGGACGATCATCGGCGTGCTGGTGACGGCGACCGGCGCGCTGGTGCTGCTCGGCCTTGGCACCCGGCTGGCGCTGGCGTACGGGATCAGGCACGGCCGCGAGGCCGAACGTGCGCGGCAGCACCGGATGCTGCACGACACGGTGCTGCAGACGCTGGAGACGATCGCCCTGCCGGGCTCCGGCAGCAGCGAACACCAGCTCAGCGAGATGCGGCGGCTGGCCCGCGCGCAGGCGATCGAGGTGCGGCAGACGATCGAGGGCGCGGAGGGCAGCGGCCCCCTCGGCGAGAAACTGGCGGCCCTGGCAGCGGAAATGGCCCGTGACGGCCTGCGCGCCCAGCTGGTCATGGCGGAGCTCGACCCGGACACCCTGACGGAGGTCCGGCAGGTCGCCATCCGCGACGCGGCCCGCGAGGCCCTGCGGAACACGCTGAAGCACTCGGGCACCGACCGGGTCGTCGTGCGCGCCGAGGAACGGGACGGCGGGGTGGCGGTGGTGATTCGCGACCACGGCGCCGGCTTCGACGAGGCGGACCGCCCACCGGGCTTCGGAATCAGCGAGTCGATCACGGCGCGGCTGGCCGAGGCGGGCGGCCAGGCGCGGGTGGAGTCCAGCCCGGGCAGCGGAACTCGCGTGACGCTCTGGATGCCGCGATGATTGCCGGGGTATCGCGCGGCATGGCGCGTTCGCGCTGAAAGGAGCCGATTTCGGGTGGATAACTTGCCGCGCATGACCGAAGAACAGAACGACACCCGGAGGCTCGCCATCGAAGCGCTGGAGACCGCCCGCGAAGCCCGTGTGCTCGCCGTCGCGGCCTCGAAGGAGGTCGGTGACGTGTCAGCTCAGCTGAGAGGGCACATCACGGTGCTCCACGCGCTGCGTGAGACCCAGCTCGAGCAGGGGGCCCGGTTGGATCGACTCGAACGGAGGGTGGACGAGGGCTTCGCGCGGGTGGACGCGAGGTTCGAGCAGGTGGACCGGCGGTTCGAGCAGGTCGACGCCAGGTTCGAGCAGGTCGTCGACCAGATGAACGCGCGGTTCGATCAGCTCGTTGCGCTGATCAAGAGCAGCAAGCGCTAAAGCCGCTCCAACCCGCCTGTCTCGACGTGGTGCCCGACGGGGTGCGGCAAGAAGTACGCCACCGCCCCGCCGGGCATCGCTCCCCATGGTTGTGTCACGCCGGTCAGCACGCGCACCGGCCGCGCCACCCGGTACAGCGCCCGCTGCCCCTCCCGCTCCGGCAGCAGCGACGTCTCCGGGAACCGCGCCGTCTCGTCGTGCACCAGGTTGCCCGCCTCGCCGCCGAACCGCACCAGCGTCGTCCCTGCGGGCAACGTGATCAGCCGCTTCGCGCGGTAGAACGTCAGCGGCGGCTCGCCCCGCTGCGGTGTGATCGGCCAGTCGCCCTCGTCGTCGACCACCCGCACCGGGTACAGCAGCAGCGATCCGAGCAGGAACCGCGCCGCCTCCTCGACCCGCGCGAACGCCGCCGGCTCCGCGCCGTCCGGACCGGTGACCTCCCAGCTCGACTCCGTCCGCTGCAGGCTCCACGCACCCTCGGCCCGCGCACCGATCCGGTACGCCGAGGGCGCGATCCCGTACTCCGCCAGCCGCCGCTCCAGGACCGTCAGCACCTCCGACGCCCGCAGCCCGTACGGCGGATCGCCGCCGCGGTCGATGAGCGTGACCGCGTCCACCTCACCCGCGTCGGGCTGTGGCGGCAGCGGCCTGCCCAGCAGCTCCGCCTCCGCGGCCGCGAGCAGGTGCGCCGGCACGGTCGGCGCCCGGTAACCCTGCGCGCGCACGTGCTCGACCAGCTCCGGCTGCGGCGGCAGACCGTATTTCCGCAGGTAGTGCGGCACCGCCGCGGCCCAGATCCAGGTGCCGTCGGTGTGGAACGCGTCGGGCACGTCCGGCTGCACCGCAGGCGCGAACAGGTCCGGCAGCCGGTTCGGCCTGGCCACCGCGACCGGCGCCCGGTACAGGTAGTCGAACAACGCGCGGGCCTCGTCCGGCGGCAGCGCCTGCCGGTTGACCACGGGCGGCTCGCCGGGCCCGTCGACGACCGCGGCGTGCCGGAACGCCGCGTCCACCGGCAAGCCGGCCTTCGCCGCGAGCCAGTCCGGGACCTGCTTCCGGTCGCGCGGGAAGTGCTCCAGCTCGGCCTCGTACGCGCGGGCCGTCGGCCTGCCTGAGGGTGACTGGCGCCAGTTCGGCTCGGCCGACGAGTCGTAGTCGAACGTGAAGTCGGCGGGCGCGACCAGCGTCAACGTGCCCTTGAACCACGTCCCGGCGCCCGGCTGGTACATCGCGGCCCGCAGGTCGCCGAACAGCTGCCCGAGCCGCGGCGACGCGGGCAACGACACCGACTCGCCCTCGCCCGCGGCGCGGACCTCGATCTCCGCGTAGTCCCCGACCTGCCGGAACTGCGCGGCGATCCGCTCCCAGCCGTCGGGCACGACGTCCCGCAACAGCCGCGCGATCTCCCGCACCAGCTCCTGCGGATCCCCGGCTCCGAGCTGCCGCACACCGGCGGCGAAGTCGTGCCGCTCCTGCCAGATCGCGGTGATCTCGGCCTCGGTGGCGTCGACGGCGAAGTCGTGCAGGCCGAGCTGCCGCGCCCGCGTCTCGTCGGTGCCGTTCCAGCGCAACGTCAGCCCCTCGCCGGGGGCGACGCGGTAGATGTCGTCGTCGAACAGGCAGTGCGTCTGCAGGCTGAAGGTCGCGGCGACCTCGGCTTCCGGCAGCACCTTCGCCGGCCGCCCGTCGAACTCCTTGTCGAAGTCGGCGGGCGCGTCCTCGCCGGGCGGCGTCACGAGCAGGACGGTGCCGTCCGCGCTGGAGCGTTGCGCCGGGAAGACGCGCCCCTGCCACACGGCGTACAGCCCGTCGGGGCGCTCCGCCAACTCCACTCGGTACCGCACGACTTCCCCCTGCGTCCGGAAAACGGGCCCGTCAAACTTAGCCGGGCGGGTACCGGCGCGCCCAGTCCTCCTGCAGCGACCGGCTGCGCGTGACCCCGTACAGGTTGAAGTGCAGGTAGATGTCGCCGGCGATGTTGTCCAGCAGTCCCAGCGGCGCCAGCGCCCCGACCAGGTCCGCGGGCAGGCCGGGCACGCCGAGCCGGGCGCCGACCAGCGCCCCGGTGAGCGCGGCGGTCAGCGGGGGTTCGGCCGACTGCAGTCCGGCGGCCTGGATGGCGGCGAACGGGTCGTGCTGCCGCTTGGCGGCGGCGAACACGGCGCGCCCGGCCACCGCGAGCGGGCTCGCCGGGTCGCCAAGCGTCTCGATCTGCTCGGTGTCCGGGATGTCGCGGCCGTCGCGCATCGCGAGGACGATCGCCGCGATCTCGTCGAACGGCGCCTGCCCCGACTTCCGCAGCTCACCCAGGACGGCGTGGAACGGCCACGGCGGCTCGCCGTTGACCAGCACCTTCGTGAGCAACCGCACGACCAGCTCGATCGCGGTGGCGGCCTCGCCGTCCGCGCCGGTCAGGGCTCGCGCGACGGCCATCTGGTACGGCAGCCCGGCGTTTTCGAGCTCAAAGCCCGCGGTCATGGTCGCGGCGAGCACGGCGGCCAGCGGGTTCGGCGGCGCTTCCGGGCCGTCGCCGAGCGCGACCGAGAGCCAGCTGTCCGGCTTCGGCGCGGGCGGGAACCCCTCGGGCACCTCGCCGGTGAGGGTCATGAACGGCAGGCCGCGCATGACGGCTTCGGTGTGCCGGAGGGCCTGCCGGGTCATCGGACCGAGC
Source organism: Amycolatopsis sp. NPDC006131 (assembly GCF_040614175.1). Taxonomy (NCBI): domain Bacteria; kingdom Bacillati; phylum Actinomycetota; class Actinomycetes; order Pseudonocardiales; family Pseudonocardiaceae; genus Amycolatopsis; species Amycolatopsis sp. NPDC006131. The sequence goes on along the minus strand of NZ_JBEXTX010000012.1, from coordinate 62,465 downwards.
ACTTCGCCGTTGCCCAGGGCGAGGCACTCCCCGACCGCGAACCCGACGTAGGCGCCGACGACGCGGTGCCACGCGAACAGCCCCGAGGGTGTCCCGGCGTCCTGGAACTTGCCCAGCGTCCACGGCCTCGGTTCGGGCCGCCCGGTGTTGTCGTAGTGGTTGATCAGGCCCGCCCCGGCGAGGTCGGCAGGCCACTCGACCGGCCGGCCGTCGTGGCGCAGCCGCAGGTTGCGCACCCACAGGCCGTACGCGCGCGCGTAGCGCTCGCATTCGTCGGCGCTGAGTTCGTACCCGTTCTTCCTGGCCCAGCCGCCGACCGCGCGGAGCCGCTGCGGAACGAGGTCGCCGAGCCCGGACTCGGCGGCGAGCTCCGCGATCCGCGGGGAAACCTCGGGCGCGACTTCGTCGGTGTACCGGCCCGGGTTCTGCTCGGCCCCGTCGATCTCCGCCGCCAGGTCGACGCTCACGGACAGGACGTGCCCGGGGTCCAGGTCCAGCCGGGTCTCCCCCGCGCCGGGGCGCAGCAGGTCGCGGGGCCGGATCCGGCGCCACCGGTGCACACCGGGCGGGACCGTGCCCGTCGCGGTGTACGCGGGGACGACGACCTGGCCGTCCCGCGTGCGGTTGCGGACGGGCTCGCCGTCCGCACCGAGCGGAACCAGGACCTCGCAGTCCAGCAACAGCCCGCGCATGGTCGGCCCGTCGATCCAGCCGACGCGGTGCATGCCCAGCAGCCTCCCCGCCGGAGTGGTGGCTTTCGGGCTGCCGAACCACTCCGGGCCGGGCCGGTGCGCGGGGTTCTCCCGGACGTTGCCGGTCGGCTGCTCGCGCTCGTCGACCTCGATCCACCGCACGATCGCCGGCTCCGGCGTGCCGAGACCGGGGAACTCGTTGCGCCGGAACTCGGGGTCCGGCACGGCCTTCCAGTCGGTGAAGCGCTGAGCCGTCACGGCCGGATCGCCGGATAGCGCCGAAGCCATCGCTGTCCTTCCTCCCCCTCCGGGATCCCCTCGAACCGGCGGGCGACGTCCGTGACGACCCGCTCGATCAGCGGTTTGAGTTCGAGCTGGTCCACCCACTTCTGCGGCAGGCCGGGCACGCCGTTGCGCGCGCCGGCCAGCGCGCCGGCGATCGCCCCGGTCAGCGCGCTGCGCCCGGAGTGGTTCACCGCACGCAGCAGTGCGACCTCGGGGTTGTTCTCGAACCCGCTCACCGCGGCGAGCGCGCGCCCGAGGACGGACGCCGTGTCGTGGCCGTCACCGATCTCCTCGGGCTCGGGCAGGTGGTACAGGCCCTCCTCCGGGATGGCGATCAGGGACCGCGCGGCCAGTTCGCGCACCGCGTCCCACCGCTCTCCCTCCCGGCCGGCCAGCACCGGGCCCGCCGACACCCACAGTGCCGGGCTGAAGGCGCGGTCCAGCCCGCGTTCCAGCAGCAGGCCGAGGAAGACAGCGAAGGTCACCTCGTCTTCGCCGGACTCGGGCAGCGCGCTGAAGGCGCGCACGGCCTCTTCGGACGCGCCGAACGGCACCTCACCGGGGCCGCCGATGGTCAGCACACCGGGCAGGGCGCCGAGCAGGACCGTCGGCCCGGACCGGAGGTCAGCCGGGTCCGGGTCGCGCACCGAGTGCAGTTCACGCAGGTGCGGCAACCACCCTTCGATGCCCGGCACCGTCTCGCCCTGGGTGTGCAACCAGCGGGACGTCGCCTCGGGAACCGCTGCTGCACCGCCGCGCAGGACGGCCTCGGTGAGGAACAGCAGGCGCTGGGTGAGCGGGCCGACCGGACCGGGCTCGGTCCCGTCCGCCGAGTTGCCGAGCGCTTCCCCGAGCGCGAACCCGGTGTAGGCGCCGAGGATGCGTTGCCAGCTGAAGTTGGTGTCCTGGCCGACGTCGGCGAACTTGCCGAACGAGTCCACCCGCAACACCGGGTCGCCGTTGTCGTCGTAGCCGTGGGCCAGGCCGAACGCGGCGGGGTCGTACGGGGGTCGCGGCGGCAGCGCCATGCCCATGCGCCGCACCCAGGACCGCCCGGTGACCACCCGGTAGCACTCGTCCGCGGTGAGCTCGAAACCGTGGGCGCGGGCGCTGTCCCCCGCGTCGACCGGCAGCTCCACCGGCTCGGGCAGCCCGATCCGCGCCGCGGTGTCGGCGGCCCAGCGCGTCAGGTCCGCCGAAGCCTCCACGCATTCGCCGGTGACCTCGATCTTGTCGCTGTACCGGGGGAACTCGGCGTTCGCCGCGCGGATCTCCTCGGTGGTGACCTCGACCGGGAGCTGCCACGGGCCGTGGATGACCAGGTCGGCTTCCGGCACGTGGGACAGCAGGGTCACCGGGTCCAGCCAGAACCACTCCCGGCTGCCCGGCGGGAAGAAGCGGGTCGACGTCCACAGCTCCACCGTGCGACGACCGTCCTTCGTGGACTGGTGGCGCACCCGGCCGTCGGACAGCGGCACCAGCACGCTCTCCTCGAGCAGGCCGATGACGAACTTCCGCTGGTCCAGCCAGCCGAGGTGGCGGAACTCGACGAGGTGGTCGAGCGTGGTCCACGGCATCGGGTAGCCACGCCGGCTCGGACCCGTCCGGTACCCGGGGTTCGGGCGGAACTCGCCGGTGTCCGTGCCGTCCGGCAGGTAGCGCTGCCAGCCCGTGATCGCGGCGAGCGGCACGCCGAGGCGGCCGAGGCCGGAGGCGGCGTACTCGGGGTCGATGACCTCGGCCCAGTGGTCGCGGCCCGGGTACTGCGCGGGGATGCTGAAGCCACCGCTGATGGGCGACGCGTGGCGCAGGTCGCACTCCGGGTCGCGGACGATCAGCGCGGGTGGCGGGATGATCTGCTCGCCGAGGTCGCCGCCGTCGAGGTAGGCGGTGGTGTTGTAGGGGACGTACCAGCCTTCCGGGCGCCGCACGAGGTTCGCCTGGTCGGCGCGCAGTCCGGCGCCGGGGTGGACCTCGCGCAGCCACTCCTCGACCTTCGCGACCGCTTCTGCCGCTTCCACTACTCGATCCTTTCCAGGCTTGCGTCCGCCACGTGCTCGCTCAGCGGTTTCGGCAGGACGTACGCGACACCGCCACCGGGCAGGTTCGCCCAGGGGATCGCGATGCCGGTCACGACCGCGAGGCTGCGCCGGAGCCGGTAGCGCCGCTCCTCGCGGTCCCGCTCGATGGGCAGCGAGGTCGCGGGGAACCGGGTTTCGTCGTGGTGGACCAGGTTGCCGGTCTCGTCGCCGAAGCGCTGCACGACCGTGGCCGCGGGCAGCCGGATCAGGCGTTTGTTGCGCAGCAGGGTCAGCGGCGGGTCGCCCTCGGCTGGCTGGATCGGCCAGTCCGCGAGTTCGGCCGAGGTCTCCAGCGGTGTCTCGGCGCCGCCCGTGGTCCGCGCCGGGTGCAGCAGCAGGGCGCCGAGCAGGTGCTGCGCCGCGTCCTCGGCGCGCTCGAAGTACTGCGGGCGCACCGGCGCCCCACCGGCGTAGCGCGCGACTTCCCAGCCGCGGTCGGTCGGGTTGAGGCACCACGCGCCGTCGGCACGCGAAGCCAGCCGGTAGGCCGCGGGCCAGATGCCGTGCTCGGTCAGTCGCTGCGCCAGGACGACCAGCAACGCCGGGTCCTCCAGCGCCGGATCGGTGCGGGTCTCCAGTTCGGACGCGATGTCCCCGGTGGTCGGCAGCGCCTCGCCCGGATCGGCCTTCGGACGGGACCGGCCGAGCAGGTCGGCCGCCGCGGTGCGCCGGGTCAACTTGTCGACGTAGGGCGGCTGGAAGTCCTGGTCCCGGATGTGCGCGAGGAAGTCCGGCTCCGGCGGCGTGCCGTACTTGCGCAGGTAGTGCGGCACCGACGCGTGCCAGATCCAGGCGCCGTCGGTGTGGTAGCTCTCCGGCACGTCGGACTCGGTGCCGCCGCTGAAGATGTCCGGGCCCAGCCCGCTGCCGACCAGCACCGCGGGCTGGCGTTCGAGGTACCGCAGGAGCGCGGGCACCTCGTTCTCGGGCACCGGCGGACGCCCCATGACGGGCGCGGCGCCGTCCTCGTAGGTGTCGACCACGCGGGCGTGCCGGAACTTGACGCCGAGCGGCAGGCCGGCCGCGCGGCGCCACCAGTCCGGCAGGTGCTCCGGATCGCGGGGAAACGCTTTCAGCTCGGCTTCGAGCGCGGCGGGCAGGTCGTCCGGGGGCGTCCGCCACCACGGTTGGGCCGTGGTGCTGACGTCGAGGTCGAACTCACCGGACGGGTGCAGCGCGTAGCGGGCCCGCAGCCAGGCCCCGACGCCCGGCTCGTACATGGCGGCACGGAGCTCGGTGAAGAGCTCGGCCAGCTCGGGCGCAGCCGGGTAGCGCCCGCCCGAACCGCCCTCGAACGCGAGGGTCTCCAGCTCCGCGTATCCGCCGAGCTGGCGGAAGTGCAGCTCGATGCGCTCCCACCCGGCAGGTGCGTCGGCTCTGGCGAGCGTGCCGATGCGGACCAGCAACGGGCGGTGCGGCTCCGGCCGGGGCGCGGTCACCGGTCGCCGCGGGTCATCCAGGTGTCCGGCATTTCGTCGTCGTCACCGGCGGGACGTGGGCGGCGCGTGGTGGGTTTGGGCGCTGGCGGCGCCGGCGGCGTGTCGCGGCGCAGGATCGACTCCGAGTCCTGGGCCGGCGCTGGTTCCGGTTCCGGCTCGGGTTCGGTGAAGTCGGGGATGTCCGGCATGAGACCGGCGAGAGACGGCGCGCCCTCGATGAAGTCCGAGAGGTCCGGCATGCCTGCGGTGAGCGGCCGGAACAGCTCCGCCTGCTGCTGCTTGACCTGCAGCATCCCGCGGCGCACCAGGTCGCTGATCGTGCGCGCCAGCGCCTCCGGGCGGGTGCGGTCGAACGTGGTCGGGGCGAGCTTGAGATCGGCGAGGGTGCCCTGGGCGTCGATCGTCACCTTCACCAGGCCGTCCGGGGAGGACAGTTCCGCGCTGAGTTCCGACGCGGCCTGCTGCGCTTCGTGCAGTTGCGCGGTCTGCCGGTTGAACTGCTCGAGCAGCTCGTCGACGGTGTTGCGCATCGCCGCGTTGCGGGCTTCCATCCGTGCCTGGTCGTCCGGGGTGGTCACGCTGGGCCACTCTAGTGGGCCGGGCTCCGCCGGAGGCGAGTTCGGGCCAAATGGCTCACTCGGTGCGGGCGCGCCGCGCGATCACCAGGTACCCGGCCGCGCCGAGCAGGTACAGCGCGGTGGCGACGAGCAGCAGCGACACGGACCGCCCGGTCAACGGCACGACCGTCGCGGCGAGGGAGACCGCGATCACCTGCGTGATGTTGAACAGCGTGTCGTACAGGGAGAACACCCGGCCGCGGGCCTCGTCGCGCACGTCGTGCTGGATCGAGGAGTCCACGCACAGCTTGACGACCTGGCCGGCGGCGGTGATGACGAACGACGCGACCAGCACGGTCGGCAGCTGCATCGGCAGGCCGAGCCCGGCCTGTGCGACCGCGGCGACCACCAGCGCGCCGGGGATCGCGCGGCGGCGGCCGAGCTTGCGCACCAGCCGCGGGGTGAGGAAACCGGCGAACAGGATCCCGGCGCCCGCCATCGCGGCGAGCTGCCCCAGCCCGGGCAGCCCGGCCTTGAGCAGCCCGTGGTCGGTGAAGCTGAAGCGCAGCAGCAGCACCGTGATCAGCAGTGAGATGCCGTAGGACGCCCGGTGCGCGAGCAGGGCGACGAACCCGGCGACGACGCTGGGCGCGCCGAGCGCGGCCTTGGCGCCGTCGACGAGGCCGCGGGCCACGGCGAGCACCGCGTCACTCGGCTCGTCGACCGTGTCCGGCCCGAGCGCGCCCCGGGCGAACCGGCGCGCGATCGCGGCGGAGACGAGCGTGCCGAGCACCGCGACGGCCGTCGTCCAGCCGGAACCGGTGTTCCCGGCGCCGATCAGCGCCCGCAACCCGATGGCGACCCCGCCGCCGAGGACCGCGACCAGCGAGCCGAGCGTGGTCGCCACCGCGTTGGCCGTCACCAGGGTGCCCGGTGGGACGACGTGCGGCAGCGACGCGGACAGACCGGACCCGACGAACCGGGAGATGCCCTCGACGATCAGCGCGAGCACGAACAGTTCCAGTCCGGCGAACCCGAGCCCGACCGCGACCGCGGTCGCGACGATCGCCGTGCCGCGCAGCAGGTTGGCCACGATCAGCACGCGCCGCCGGTCCCAGCGGTCCAGCAGCGCGCCGGCGAACGGCCCGATGAACGAGTACGGCAGCAGCAGGACGGCGAACCCGCCCGCGATGGTCAGCGGGTCGGCGCCCCGCTCGGGGTTGAACAGCACCGCCCCGGCCAGCCCGGCGCGGAACATGCCGTCGGAGAACTGGGCGGCGAAGCGGGTGAACAGCAGCGTGCGGAAGCCCGCCATCGCGAAGAACGCTCGCGGTGACACCTTCTCGACGGAGTGTGCACTCGCTGTCACGGCTCACCAGCTTACGGTGCCGGGCGCGCCGGAAGGAGGGGAAGATTTCGAGGGCCGGCGCACTTGGTCGCCTCTCGGCGGCATTGCGCAGTGTGGCTCCTGCCGAACGGTATTCCACAAAGGCTTTTCTTCAGTGAGCCCGGGGGACACGGAGTGCGCCGGCCACCCCGTTCAACGGGTGGGGGCCGCGCCTTGTTCCCGGCCGTGCGGCCCGGTTTTCCGGGAGTGGGATCATGGGTGCGTGCCAGCGGACGCCGAGGTTGAACCGGGATCGCTCCTGGTCGCCGCTCCTACGATGTTCGATCCCAACTTCCGCCGCACGGTGGTGTTCATCATCGACCACCGGGAGGAGGGAACGCTCGGGGTCGTCCTGAACCGCCCGAGCGACGTGCCGGTCGACGACGTGCTGCCCAGCTGGGGACGGCACGTGGTGGAGCCGCAGTCGGTGTTCGTCGGCGGGCCGGTGGAGAAGAAGACCGCGTTGTGCCTGGCCGCGCTGCGCGCCGGGGAGACCGCGTCGGGCGTGCCGGGGCTGATCGGCGTGCGCGGCCCGGTGGCGCTGGTCGACCTGGACGCCGATCCGGACGCGCTGGTGCCGAAGGTGCGCGGCCTGCGGGTGTTCGCGGGTTACGCGGGCTGGGACTCCGGTCAGCTGGACGGCGAGATCGACCGCGGTGACTGGCTCATCGTCCCGGCGCTGCCCAGCGACGTGCTGGCCACGCCGGAGCGGGACCTGTGGGGCCAGGTGCTGCGCCGCCAGGGTGTGCCGACGGCCTTGCTGGCGACCCACCCCGGTGATCTGCAGCGGAACTAAGCGCGCTGGACGGCGCACCCACCGCACGCGCAACCGGAGCAGCCGGCCGGCGCGGCGGGAGCGGGCGGCGGCACGGCGGCCGCGGCCCGGTTGCCCAGCACGCCACCACCGGCGACGAGCGCGAACATGCCGACCAGGCCGATCGCGGTCGCGGTCAGGACACCCGCGGTGCCCGGCATGAGCAGGCCGGCGATCCCGGCCACGATCCCGACCACCCCGGCGACCATCGTGGGCAGCCCGGCGACCCGGTTCGCGATGCGGAACGCTTCGTCGGAGCGCAGGGTGGCGGCCGTGCGCACACCGGCGCCGCGGTCGCGCGGGAGTTTCTCCCGCCAGCCGAGCAGGCCTCCCCAGCCCACGACGACACCCAGCACGAGCGGAACCAGCGCGACTACGAACACGTCAACGAGCATAAGCGTGATGTTGGCGCTACCCGCTGGACACCCGGGTGCGCTGTGCTGCACGCCATGCTGAAGCGACTCTCGGTCGGCGCGCTCGCCGGCTCTCTGCTCTTGACCGTCGCTCCCGCCGCACAGGCCGCTCCCGCGCCCGTGCGTTTCCTGGGGGAACAAATCATCTCGCACGCGCTGCCCGTCGGCGACTACACGATCGGGGAGTTGTCGAGCATCGACTACGACCCGCGCACCGGCGAGTACGTCTTCATCGCCGACGACACCTCCGAGGCGCCGGCCCGGTTCTTCACGGCGAAGGTCCCGGTGTCCGCCACGGGGCTCGGCCCGGTCACCTTCACCAGCGCGCAGCTATTCCGGCAGCCGGACGGCGGCACCTACCCGGAGGACTCGGTCGACCCCGAGGAGATGCGGGTCGACCCGTGGACCGGCTCCTACTACTGGAGCCAGGAGGGCATCCGGTCGGACGCCGCGCTGATCGACCCGTCGGTCCAGGTGGCCCGGCGTGACGGCGGCTACGTGCGCACCCTGCCCATCCCGGACAACGAGCGGATGCGCCCGGACTCCGGCCCGCGCCGCAACCTCGTCCTGGAAGGCCTCACCTTCGCCGCCGCGGGCACGCTCGTCGTCAGCTCGGTGGAGGGTCCGCTGCTGCAGGACGGCCCGGTCGCCACACCCGAGCGGGGCGCGCTGTCCCGGATCACCGTGCAGGCCCGCACCGGTCCGGTCCTCGCGCAGTACGCCTACCCGCAGGAGCCGGTCTTCGCCGACTCGAACCCGCCCGGCGGCACCACCGACACCGGCGTCTCGTCGATCCTCGCCGCCGATCCGCTCGACCCGGCGCGCTACCTCGTGATGGAGCGCTCCTACGTGTCCGGCGTCGGCAACAAGGTGCGGATCTACGAGATCGACACGGCCGGCGCGACGAACGTCCTGCACACCGCGTCCCTGGACGGCGCGAAGGTCAAGCCGGTCCGCAAGAAGCTGCTGCTCGACCTGGCGGACTTCCCGCTGTCCAAGGTCGACAACCTGGAGGGCATGACCTGGGGGCCGCGCCTGCCCAGCGGCGAGCGGACCCTGCTGCTGGTCAGCGACGACAACCTGTCGACCCGCCAGATCACGCAGGTCATCGCATTCGCGGTGCGCTGAGAGCCGGGCAGGCCGGGCCGCTTACCATGGTTGGGTGAGTGAAGCAATCGAGGACACGCCCGGCCACCGGTACAACGCCGAGCTGGCCGGTCGGGTCGAGCTGCGCTGGCAGAACTACTGGGCCGATCACGGCACCTTCCACGCGCCGAACCCGGCCGGCTCGCTGGCGACCGACTCCAGCGTTCCCTCGGACAAGCTCTTCGTGCAGGACATGTTCCCCTACCCGTCGGGGGCCGGTCTGCACGTCGGGCACCCGCTGGGCTTCATCGCGACGGACGTCTACGCCCGCTACCACCGGATGATCGGGCGCAACGTCCTGCACACCATGGGCTTCGACGCGTTCGGCCTGCCCGCCGAGCAGTACGCGGTGCAGACGGGGCAGCACCCGCGCACGACGACCGAGCAGAACATGGAGACCTACCTGCGGCAGATCCGCAGGCTGGGGCTCGGTCACGACGAGCGCCGCCGGATCGCGACGATCGATCCGGAGTACTACAAGTGGACCCAGTGGATCTTCCTGAAGATCTACAACTCCTGGTACGACGAGAAGCTGGGCAAGGCCCGACCCATCGTCGAGCTGGAGGCCGAGTACGCGCAGGACAAGCGCCGCACGCCCGACGGACGCGGCTGGTGCGAGCTGACCCGCGCCGAGCAGCTGGCGATCCTGGACGAGCACCGGCTGGCCTACATCTCCGAGGCGCCGGTGAACTGGTGCCCGGGCCTGGGCACGGTGCTGTCCAACGAGGAGGTCACGCCGGACGGCCGCAGTGAGCGCGGCAACTTCCCGGTGTTCCGCCGCAACCTGCGCCAGTGGATGATGCGCATCACCGCCTACGCCGACCGCCTTGTCGACGACCTGGACCGGCTGGAGTGGCCGGAGAAGGTCAAGTCGATGCAGCGCAACTGGATCGGCCGCTCGCACGGCGCGCGCGTCACCTTCGCCGCAGGCGAGCACAAGATCGAGGTCTTCACCACCCGGCCGGACACGCTGTTCGGCGCCACGTACATGGTGCTGGCGCCGGAGCACCCGCTGGTCGACGAGCTGACCACCGCGCAATGGCCGTCCGATGTGGACGAGCGGTGGACCGGCGGGGCCGCCACCCCGGCCGAGGCCGTCGCCGCCTACCGCCGCGCCGCGTCGCGGAAGTCCGAACTGGACCGCCAGGAGAGCAAGGACAAGACGGGCGTCTTCGTCGGCTCGTACGCGGTGAACCCGGTCAACGGCAAGGAGATCCCGGTCTTCATCGCCGACTACGTGCTGATGGGCTACGGCACCGGTGCGATCATGGCGGTGCCCGCGCAGGACCAGCGCGACTGGGACTTCGCGGAGAAGTTCGGCCTGGAGATCGTCCGCACCGTCCAGCCGAGCGAGGGCTTCGACGGCAAGGCGTTCACCGGCGACGGGGTCGCGATCAACAGTGGCTTCTTGGACGGGATGAACGTCGACGACGCCAAGAAGACGATCATCGCCTGGCTGGAGGAGAACGGCCACGGCGCCGGCACGGTGCAGTACAAGCTGCGCGACTGGCTGTTCTCGCGGCAGCGGTACTGGGGCGAGCCGTTCCCCATCGTGTACGACGAGGACGGCCAGGCGCACGCGATCCCGGAGCACATGCTCCCGGTCGAGCTGCCCGAGGTGGACGACTACTCGCCGCGCACGTTCGACCCGGAGGACGCCGACAGCGAGCCGTCGCCGCCGCTGTCCCGCGCGAGCGACTGGGTCGAGGTCGAACTGGATCTCGGCGAGGGCAAGAAGACCTACCGCCGCGACACCAACACGATGCCGAACTGGGCCGGTTCCTGCTGGTACCAGCTGCGCTACATCGACCCGGACAACGCCGAGCGGTTCGTCGACGCGGGCAACGAGCAGTACTGGATGGGCCCGCGCCCGGCCGAGCACGGCGTGAACGACCCGGGCGGCGTCGACCTGTACGTCGGCGGCGTCGAGCACGCGGTGCTGCACCTGCTGTACTCGCGGTTCTGGCAGAAGGTGCTGTTCGACCTGGGGTACGTCAGCGCCGAGGAGCCGTACCGGCGGCTGTTCAACCAGGGCTACATCCAGGCCTACGCCTACACCGACGAGCGTGGCTTCTACGTCCCGGCCGAGGAGGTCGAGGAGAAGGACGGCAAGTTCTTCCACCAGGGCAAGGAAGTCAAGCAAGAGTACGGGAAGATGGGCAAGAGCCTGAAGAACGTGGTCACGCCCGACCAGATGGCGGCGGACTACGGGGCCGACACCTTCCGGTTCTACGAGATGTCGATGGGCCCGCTGGCCGACTCCCGGCCGTGGGCGACCAAGGACGTCGTCGGCGCCCACCGGTTCCTGCAGCGCGTGTGGCGGCTGGTGGTCTCCGAGCAGACCGGTGAGCTGCGCGTGTCCGGCGCGGAGGCGACGGACGAGGACCGTCGCGTCCTGCACAAGACCATCGCCGGGGTCCGCGACGACTACTCGGGCCTGCGGTTCAACACCGCGGGCGCGAAGCTGATCGAGTACAACAACCACCTGACCAAGGTCTACGGCGCCGCCGAGGCGACGCCGCGCGAACTGGTCGAGCCGCTGGTGCTGATGCTGGCGCCGCTGTGCCCGCACATCGCCGAGGAGCTGTGGCACCGGCTGGGCCACGAGGACTCGCTGGTGCACGGCCCGTTCCCGGTCGCGGACGAGAAGTACCTGGTCGAGGACACGGTGGAGTACCCGATCCAGGTCAACGGCAAGGTCCGCGCCCGGATCCAGGTGCCCGCCGACGCGGCGAAGGACGCCGTCGAGGCGGCGGCGCTGGCCGACGAGAAGATCGTGGCGCTGCTGAACGGCGGCACGCCGCGCAAGGTCATCGTCGTGCCGGGCCGCCTGGTGAACGTGGTCCTCTGACGCCCCCGACCACGTCGCACATTGTCGAGAAAGTGCGACGTGGTCAGGGGGTGTCGAGGCCGATCTCGCGTGCGAGGTCGGCCAGCAGCGCGTCGAACACGGCGTCCGGCTTGGACATCGGGATCGGGTAGTTGCCGAACACCTCCAGCGTCACGTGCCCGTAGAGGCGCGCCCAGAACTGGATCATCACGTACGTGGTGCCCAGGTCGAGCTTGTCGGGCGGGAAGTCGACGCCGGACTCGCGCAGCACCGCGAGCAGGTCGTCCTGGAACGCGGTCAGGTCGTCGTGCAGCTCGACCGGCACCGCTTCGGCCGGCGGGATCTCCAGCTGGAAGTTGGCCAGCAGGTGCCCGGCCGCGGTGAGGAAGATCCGGCCGAACGGCTCGTTGGCCCGGTTCAGGGTCGCCACGCTGCCCGCGGCCGAGCCGACCTCGCCGGTCGGCGACGCGAACACGAGCGTGAACTCCTTGGTGTGGGTGAGCGCCCAGCGGCGGAAGCCGCGGCAGATCGCGAAGAGCTGGACCGCGCCGTCGTCGGGCAGCCCGGAGAGTTCTTCGGTGAGTTCGGCGGCCAGGTCGGCGACGACGTCGAGGCGGAGGTGCTCGACGAGGTCGTCGCGTGAGCCGTAGTACCGGTAGAGGGCGGGTGCGGTGATGCCGAGCTCGCGGGCGATGGCCCGCAGGGTCACGGCTTCCGGTCCGCGCTCGACGAGGAGCTTGCGCGCGGTGCGGCGGATGTCCTGATCGGTCGCCGCGCGCTCGCGACCCCGTCGGGTCGGCTTGTCCATCCCGGCATTCTAGAAGGTGAGCGCGGCATTTCCGACGGAATCGGGCGCCGCCGGTACCGATCGCTCGGGGGGCTACGCGATCGGTACCAGCGACCCGATGCCCGGCTTCCGGTGGCGCAACCGGTGCCGGACGCCAAGTGAGAGCCCGCGTGAACCCTGGCGGGACGGCCCGATGTCGAGATTGCCCCGATCGGGTGAACGCCGCGGACGCTCACCCTAGTGTCGCACCATTGGCCGCAGAAGTTACAAGAATCTTCACGTTTGCATAGGGAAGAGTGCCCGGACGGGCTCGCCGCGCTCTGGTCGCGAGCCTTCCAGTCCGACGGCTGCGGAAGCGGCGGGTTCGTGGAACGCTGGTCGGGAACGGATCCGGAGAGGGTATGGTCTAGACCATGTCGGAAACGAGGCTGTCCGGGGTGCCGGTGAGCCCGGGGCGCGCGAGCGGTCCGGTCGTCGCCGTGGCCGAACCCGCAGGCGCACCCGAGAGCGGGCCCGCGCCGTCCGATCCGCAGGCCGAGGCCGCGCGGATCGCCCCCGCCGCGCGCGTGGTCGCCGAGCGGCTGGAAGCGCTTGCGGGCCAGGCGTCCGGCGATGCCGCGACGATCCTGCTGACCAGCGCGGCGATGGCGGGTGACCCGGCGCTGATCAGCGAGGCGGAACGGTTGGTGGCTGCGGAAGGCAGGCCCGCCGAGCGGGCGGTCTACGAGGCGGCGAACGGCTTCGCGAAAGCGCTTGCAGCAGCCGGCGGGTACATGGCCGAGCGGGTCCGCGACATCGAGGACATCCGGGACCGCGTGATTGCCGAGCTGCGCGGTGTCGCGCCGCCGGGCGTGCCCGACCTGGCCGGCCCGAGCGTCCTCGTCGCGCGGGACCTGGCGCCTGCCGACACGGCGGGCCTTGACCCGGCGCAGGTGCTCGCCCTGGTGACCGAGGAGGGCGGGCCGACCAGCCACACCGCGATCCTGGCTCGGTCGCTGGGCATTCCGGCCGTGGTGGCGGTGCGCGGCGTCCTCGCGCTGGAGGCGGACGCGCTGCTGGTGGACGGCGACACCGGCGTGGTGGAGGTCGTCGCGGCGGACGCCCCGGTGGTCGCCGCGGCCCGCGAAGGCGCGGCGGAGTGGAACGGCGTCGGCGCGACGGCGGACGACCACCGCGTCAAGGTGCTCGGCAACGTCGGCTCACCCGCGGATGCGCGGGCCGCCGCGGACGCGGGCGCGGAGGGCGTCGGCCTGTTCCGCACGGAGTTCTGCTACCTGGACGCACCGGCCGAGCCGCCGGTCGGCGAGCAGCGCGCCGCGTACGCCGCGGTGCTGGCGCCGTTCGCGGGGAAGCCGGTGGTCGTGCGGACGCTGGACGCGGGCGCCGACAAGCCGCTGGCGTTCCTGTCCCCCGCGGCGGAACCGAACCCGGCGCTCGGCGTGCGTGGCCTGCGTGTGGCGTTCGACCGGCCGGACGTGCTGGACCGGCAACTGGAAGCGATCGCGGGCGCGGCCGCGGATTCGGGCGCCGAGGTGTCGGTGATGGCGCCGATGGTGGCGACTGCCGAGGAGGCGGCGTGGTTCGCGGAACGCGTGCGGGCGGCCGGAATCGCGCGGGCCGGGGTGATGATCGAGGTGCCGTCGGCCGCGCTGGCGGCGGAGGAGATCCTGGCGGCGGTCGACTTCGTCTCGGTGGGCACGAACGACCTGGCGCAGTACACGTTCGCCGCGGACCGTCAGCTGGGCGCGGTGGCCGGCCTGAACGACCCGTGGCAGCCCGCGCTGCTGCGGCTGATCGCGATGATCGGCGCGGCCGCGAAGGCGAGCGGCAAACCGGCGGGCGTGTGCGGTGAGGCGGCCGCGGATCCCCTGCTGGCCCGCGTGCTCACCGGACTGGGCATGACGAGCCTGTCGATGAACGCGAGCGCGATCCGCGCAGTGGGAGCCGGCCTGGCCACGGCCACGCTGGCCGACTGCGAAGCGGCTGCACAGGCCGCGCTCAAGGCCACGACACCGGCCGAGGCCCGCGCCGCCGCAAGGGGCTGACCGCGGGGGAACTGACTACGCGGCGCTGGCCGGGGCGGGGCTGGCTGCGCGGGGCTGACCGTGCGGGGTGAGCCTCGGTGGCTGACCTCTGGGGGTTAGCCCGGTGGGGCTGACCGCGGGGGAACTGACTACGCGGCGCTGGCCGGGCGGGGCTGACCGTGCGGGCTGAGCCTCGGTGGCTGACCGTGCGGGGGTTAGCCCCGGTGGGGCTGATTGCGCTGGGTCTGGGGCTGGCCGCGCGCGGGGTTGCAGGCGCTTGCGGCGAGTGGCACCGCGAGAGCTCGCGCCTCGCGGCCGGTGGCGCCCCTTCGGCGCGGTGGCGCCACGGTCTCCGCCGTAGCCGCTGCCCGCCTGCGGCGCGAACTCCCGCGCGCAACCGGTGCGAACGCCACGACCACTGGCGCCTACCGGGTGCCATCAACCCGCCAAAGCGACCCCCGCGCCACTGGTGCCCAGCTTCCCCTCCAGGGCGCCGCGCGCCAGGGGTGCCCGTCGCCCGCCGTGCGAACGCCCCGGCGCCACCCCGCCGCTACAGGCCGAAAATCCCTCGCCGCGGGTGGCGGATCACCAGCGAGCCCCCGTGCAACCGCCCGGCGAACACCAGCCGCGGGTTGCCCGGCCGGCCGTCCGAACCGGTCTTGTCCTGCAGCGAGCCATACTTGATCTCGGTGATCGCGTTCAGGTCGACCGCCGCGTGCTCGGGGATGATCACCTCGACCGAGCCCCACTTGCAGTCCAGCTCGACGCGCACCACCGGGCTGCTCACCTGCGCCTCGCTGAAGTCGAGCTTCGTCGAGCCGTACCGGTTGCGCACCACGACCTCCGGCGGCACCAGCCAGCGGCCGTTGCGCACCAGCGCCGAGTACTTCGCGTTCAGCTCCAGCCGCTGGTCGGACGAGTACGACGCGGCGGGCGCGGCCGGGTACACGTCGGGGTGCACCAGCCCGGGCAGGTCCGCGAGCACGGCGTTCAGCTCACCCCGCGTCCGCGCCGCCAGCGCCGTGTCGGTGCGCTCGGTGAACTCGTCCAGGTCGATCATGCCGCGGCCGATCGCCTTCTGCAGCACCTCGACGACGTGCTCGCGCTCCGCGTCCGACACCCGCAGGTCGCGCGGGCTCATCGGCTTGGTCCCGGTCTCCTCGCCCATGCCACCACGCTACGGCCGGGGACCCCGAACCGAGATCCGGGAAAATCCCTAGTCTTTGTCCAGCCCGTGCTCGATCGCGTAGCGCGCGAGCTCCACGCGGTTGTGCAGCTGCAGCTTCCGCAGCGTCGACTGCACGTGGTTCTCCACCGTCCGGTGGGACAACACGAGCCGCTCGGCGATCTGCCGCGCCGTGAGGCCCTTCGCGACCAGCCGCAGGACGTCGGTCTCCCGTTCGGTCAGCCGCGGCGGCGCCACCCCGCCGGCCGGCGCGTCCGCCATCCGCCGGTACTCGCCCAGCACCAGGCCGGCCAGCCCGGGCGTGAAGACCGGGTCGCCCTCCGCGGTCCGGCGCACGGCCTCGACCAGTTCCCGCACCGACGCCGACTTCACCAGGTACCCGGACGCCCCGGCCTTGACCGCCTCCAGCACGTCGCTGTGCTCGCCGCTGGCCGACAGCACCAGCACCCGGGTGTCCGGCAGCGACGTGGTGATCTCGCGGGTCGCGTCGACCCCGGACGTGCTGCCCAGGTTCATGTCCATCAGCACCACGTCGGGCCGGACCGCGGCCGCGATGCGCACCGCGGCGGTGGCGTCCGGCGCGGTCGCCCGCACGTCGAAGCCGTTCTCGGTCAGGTCGCGCGCCACGCCGTCCCGCCAGATCGGGTGGTCGTCGACGACCATCACGCTGATCATTTCCTCGGCACCCGGATCTCCCATTCGGTCCCCTGCCCTGGCGCGGTCTCCAGGGAGATCGTGCCACCGAGTTCGGCCACGCGTCCCCGCATCGAGCGAACAACGCCCAACCGGCCCTCACCCTCCGCATCCGCGAGCCGTCCCTCGGGGATGCCCGGACCGTCGTCCCGGACGGTCACCACGACCTCGCCACCGACGTCCTCCAGCAGCACCCACGCCTTGGCCGCCGGGCCGGCGTGCTTGTCGACGTTGGACAGGGCCTCGCGGACGACGGCGACCAGCTCCGCGGTCGTGCGCGACGGCAGGTTCACCTCGCCCGCCGGAGCGGCGACCTGCACCTTCGACGACCCCAGCAGTTGCAGCGCGGCCCGCAGGTCGGTCTCGCCGGTGCTGTGCCCCCTCGGCCCGGTGGTGACCAGCGCCCGCAGCGCGATCTCCTGCTCACCGGCCAGTTCGGCGAGCTCGGCCGCCTCCCCGCCCAGCTCGGCGCCGCGCCGCCGGACGCGCGCCAGCACCTGCAGCACGCTGTCGTGGATGTCCCGCGCCAGCCGTTCCCGCTCGGCGTTCGCGACCTCGGTGCGCAGCGCCTCGGCGAGCACGGCCGCCGACTTGCGGGCGGTGGTCGCGCTCATCCCGATCAGCAGCCCGCTCGCGACCAGCAGCACCCCGTCGCGCGCCACGTCGAGGGTGAACCCCTGCCGCGCGATCCCCGTCGCGGCCGCGATCACCAGCCCGGCGGCGACACCGCCCACCCCGCCGAAGCGCGTGCCCGCGGCGACCGGCGCCCCGGCCACCCACACGGTCGTGATCAGCGGCGCCACGGCCGCGTTCTGCGCGTCGGTCAGGATCCACGGCGAGGTCAGCATCAGGGCGCAGGTGACCAGGACGTCGGCGAGGACGAACCAGCGCCACCGCCACCGCAGCGCCTCCCGCGCGTAGACCAGCGCGGTCGCGACCGTCCACAAGGCCATCGCGCCGAGCACGGTCCAGGCCAGCCACGGTCGCTGGTAGCCGTCGCTGTGCACGATCACCGCACCCAGCGCGAACAGCAGAGTCAGCACGCGCAGGCCGATCGTGCCCCACCACAGCGGGGTCGCCGGTTCGCGCGCCGTCGGGCCGAACCGGCGGCTCACGACTTGTCCGGTTCGCCGGGCTCCTTGTCCGCCTCCGCGGGGTCGGCGTTGGGCACGGCTTCGATGTCGTGCAGGACGTCGACCTCGGCCGGGTCCGGGTCGACCTCGTGCAGCAGCGAGCGCACGCCGGCGTTGACGATCGACATCAGCGGCACCGCGAGCAGCGCGCCCGGGATGCCGTAGATGACCAGGCCCGCGGCGATGCCGAGCACCACGGCCAGCGGGTGCAGCTTGACCGCCCGGCCGAGCAGCAGCGGCTGCAGGATGTGGCTCTCCAGCTGCATGACCGCGATCAGGATCGCCAGCACGATCAGCGCGGTGACGAAACCCTTGGTGACCAGCGCGACGAGCACGGCGACCGCGCCGGTGATCACCGCGCCGAAGATCGGGATGAACGCGCCGAGGAACACCAGCGTGGACAGCGGGATCGCGAGCGGGACACCGAGGATCGCCAGCCCGATCCCGACGCCGACCGCGTCCACCACGGCGACCGCGGCGGTGGCACGGACGAACGCGACCAGCGAGGCGAACCCGCGCCGGCCCGCGACGTCCACCCGGCGCCGGACCCGCTGCGGGATGCCCAGCGTCACCCAGCTCCAGATCTTGTCGCCGCCGGCGAGGAAGAAGATCAGGACGAACAGCGTCAGCACGAACCCGGTGAGGATCTCGCCGACGGTGGTCGCCGTGGTGAGCGCGCTGTTGGTGAACGCGGCCTGGTTGTCCTGCAGGAACGCGATCGAGTTGTCCAGGAACTGCTGGATCTGCTCCTGCTTGAGGTGCAGGTCGTTGATCAGCCAGTCGCGGATCTGGTCGAGGCTGCTGTTGACCTGGCTGGTCAGCGCGGGCAGGCCGTCGGTGACGTTGATGACCACGAACGCGAGCAGCCCGCCGAGCACCGCGAGCCCGCCGATCAGCACGATCGCCGTCGCCAGCCCCCTGGGCACCCGGATCTGCACCAGCCGCGCCACCGCCGGGGCGAGCAGCGCGGCGAGCAGCAGCGCGATCGCCACCGGGATCACCACGA
Organism: Amycolatopsis sp. NPDC006131; assembly: GCF_040614175.1. Lineage (NCBI taxonomy): Bacteria > Bacillati > Actinomycetota > Actinomycetes > Pseudonocardiales > Pseudonocardiaceae > Amycolatopsis > Amycolatopsis sp. NPDC006131. The sequence continues at coordinate 43,992 of NZ_JBEXTX010000012.1, read as the reverse complement.
CCGACAGGAAGGCGAGCAGCCGCAGGATGAGGTAGGCGGCCGCGGCCACCACGAGGAACCGCCAGCTGAACGCGGCGCTGACGCGGAGCCCACGCGGGACGACCGAGTCGTCGCTGAGGAATCCGTACTTCGGGGGCTGCGGCTCACTCACGGATCCACCCTATCGAGCCGGACGAATACGGCAGCGCAACTCGCGCAAGCAGCGCCCGGGCCGGCCATCACACGATCAGGCGCAGTGCCGGCAGCGGGCCAGCGCAGGTTCCGGCGGTATGTCAATCTCGATCAAGATCGACACTGCGTGATCGCGTTGAGCACCCAGCGCGATGAGGGGAGTGGAAACTTCTCCATGGCGCGACGGACCACGGCCGGGACCACCCCGGTGCGCGTGCTGCTCGGCATCGCCGGGGCGTTCGCGATCACGCTGGTGTCCTGGCTCCTCGCCTCGTCGGCGTCGGCTGCCGAGGAGCGGCCGGATCCGCTGGCCCCGTTGATCGACCTCGTCGGCACGACGACCGAGCCGGTGCACGAGGTCGTGCGGCAGGTGACCGAGGTGATCGTGCCACCGCTGCGGACCGACCGGATCGTCGCCGACCTGACCGGCACCGCGCCGGTGTTCCGGGAACCGGCGCGCGCGACCGGCACCACGAGCACGACCCGGGCGAGCGTCCCGCCACCGGCCGCGCCGGAACGCCGAGCCACGGCGAAGCCGTGGCAACCGGAGCCGCGACCGGTCCCGGCGCGCATCACGCCACCCGCGCCGCCCGCGGTCGAGCGCGTCGTCACGCCGGTCCGGCTCCCGGAACCGGCACCAGACGCGATGCCGGACGGTCCGCGGCCGTCGGAGCCGAGGGAGGAAGCGCCGGAACCGGCGGCTCCGGCACCGCCCGCGAACGGCGTCTGCACGGCTCCGGTGCACCCGACGGACACGGCCGGGGCGTGCCCGCCACGTCCGGCGCCACCGCCGGTGCCCGCCGGAATGGCCGACCGGTTCCGTCCCGTTCTCCCTGAATTCATCCGGGCGGACTGCCCGCAGGTCTCCCCCGACTGATTTCCGGCGGAATTCTCCGCGACGTTTCCAGCTGCTCTCCGTTGTGTCCATTTTCAGCCGCTCTGACCAGCAGTGGAGCGGCTTTTTGTGCTGCCCGGAAGCGCTTTCTTCACACTTCCGGGTAGTCGATCTGGTGAATTCTTCCATTCGACGTTTAACGTCATTTGCGACGGGAGTGCGTGGAACTTCCGGCCGAATGAAGAGGAGTGCACTGACGATGTTCAGCAAATTCCGCAAGACGACGGCGGCGGCGGTGCTGGTGGGGGCCGGCCTGCTCGCGATGGGTGCCGCCGGGGGAACGGCGTCGGCGGCGACCGGTTCGGAACCGTCCGGCGTGACCTGCCCCGCGCAGGTGCCGTCGCACCCGACCGGCGCCGACTACGTCAACGCGTGGAACCAGTCCGGGGCCTGCTTCGGCGCGGGCGCCGCGGGGCTGGTCAGCTCGGCGTGGGCCGGCGCGATCCCGTCGATCGTGCAGGGGGCGGCCGGGGCCGTCGGCGTCCGTGACGACAGCGGGCTGACCGCTCCGGTGGTCGTGCCGTCGCACCCGACGGGTGCGGATTACGTCAACGCCTGGAACGAGTCCGGCGCGCTCGCCGGTGCCGGTGCCGCCGGCCTCGTCAGCTCGGCGTGGGCGGGCGCGATCCCGTCCATCGTCCAGGGCGCCCTCGGATAGCGCTTTCACTCACGAACCCACAAACAAAGGAGTGCACGTCATGCGCAAGACCCTGATCCGCGGCGCCGCCGCTTTCGCCATCGCCCTCGGCGCGTTCGCCTTCGCCGGCACGGCGTCGGCCGACGAGCTGACCGCTCCGGTCGTGGTGCCGTCGCACCCGACGGGCGCGGACTACGTCAACGCTTGGAACGAGTCCGGCGCGCTCGCCGGTGCCGGTGCCGCCGGCCTTGTCAGCTCGGCGTGGGCGGGCGCGATCCCGTCCATCGTGCAGGGCGCGCTGGGCTGATTTCCCTTGGTGCGCCCAGAATCTCTGGCATCCTGGGCGCACCGGGCCCGGTCACCTCGCGTAAGGCCCGACCACACCCAGTGTTCTTCACACGATCGTGCGATCAAGTCGTGTCGAAGGTGCGAGGGTCGCCCGGGGTTTGGTTATCTCGACAGCGCAAGCGGTTACCGCATCGATGCGAATACGTTTCGGACACGGTCCGGCGGGGAAACCGCGATCAACTTTTTCGACAGGAGAACGGTGTTGCAGGCGAACGCGGCCATGGGACGGGGTACGGCACCCGCCGTGCGCTGGCTCGTCCGCGCCCTGCTCGTGATCGCCGGTGCCGCACTCGGCACAGCGGCCGCCTGGCTGCTCGGCGACGCCACCGCCTCCGCCACCCAGATCGCCCCCGCTCCCGCCGACACGCGCACGAGCGGTGACGAGCCGACCCCGGTCACCGACCGCGTGGTCACCGCGACCGACGACCTCACCTGGGGCGCCTCCGACCTGGTCGGCAACGCCACGGCGACCGTGCTGAAGTACGGCATGGCCGGCGGTCCGGCGGACCCCGCCCGCGGTGAGGAGGCCGCGGCGGACCTGCGCCAGACGGTCCACTCGTTCACGCGCGACGCGGTGCTGCGCCCGGTCGAGCGCACCCTCGGCACGGCCGAGCACATCAGCCGCAAGCCGCAGGACGCGCCGCAGGTCATCGGCCAGGCGCTGACCCCACCGCCCGCGGTCAAGGACTTCGGCGACAAGGTGTGGAACATCCTGCGCCCCGCTGGCGGAAGCCTGATCAAGCTGCCGGGCCTGGACGGCTCCGGCGACGACGGACAGCCTGCCGCGCTCCCCGCGGCCGAGGTCCTGCCCGCTCCGGTCGCCGACGCCGTGATGGGTCCGGTCGCCAACGCGCTTCCAGACAGCACGCACGGCCAGGCGGCCAAGGCCGGTCACCACGACCGCGCCGCCGACCGTTCCGAGGGTGAGCACCGGGACCAGTTCCCGTACTCGCCGCTGCGCGGGCCGCTCGCGCCCGCGGGTGTTCCGTTCGCCCCCGGTGGCGCTGTCACCGGTGGCCACATCGACGGCCTGCTGTTCGGCGTTCCCGCCGGCGGCCCGGCCGTGCGTGGTGTGGACGACCGCAGTGCTGTCCGCATCGTTTCCCGGCACACGCCGGTTCAGCCGGGCGAGCAGCCCGGTGTCACTCCTGACTGATTTCCGCGCGGGGTAGCTCGAAGCGCCGCCCTGTTCGCCGTGCCCCTTCTTCGGGCCGGTGTCGCGCGCGCAACCAGAGCACCCCGCTTTTCAGCCCTCGCGGGCGCACTCACCCGTGCCCGCGAACCCCGGTGCTCCGTTAGCGCACCGACCCTCAAGCCCCGCAAGGGAACCCGAAGAAAAGGAGAAACCCTCGATGCAGACCTGGGCAAAGCGCGGAATCCAAACCGCGCTGGTCACGGGTGGCTTGCTGATGCTGGGTACTGGCATCGCATCTGCCGACGAGAACGTGAACCCGGACAGTCCGGCCGGTCCGCTGGACGTCAACCTGAGCGTGCCGGTCGACATCCAGGACAACGCCCTGGGCACCCTGGGCAAGCAGGTCAACCTGCCTGAGGTCCACAAGGAGATCAGCACCAAGCCGATCACCGACGCCGCCAACAAGGCCGCTGCCCCGGTCACCAAGACCGGTGCCCTCAAGCCCGCCGCCCCGGCGATGGGCGCCGCCAACGGCGTGGTCGCCAAGGCCACCGACGCCGCCACCGGTGCGGCGCAGCGCGTGGGCCAGGCCACGAACCCGGGCGCCCAGCGCGCCACGGTCGCGCAGGACACCGCTCCGTCCGTTCAGGACAACGGCGACCCGTTCCACGGCAACAAGGTCTCGCTGAACGCCGCGCTGCCGATCCTGATCAGCGGCAACGCGCTCGGTGTGCTGGGTGACGCGTCGGTCGAGTCGGACGCCACGCAGACCTACGAGCACAACTCGGACATCAACACCGACGGTTCGCACGGCGGTCTCGCCGGCAACGTCGTCGCGCTGGACTGGGCCCTGCCCGTCCAGATCTCGGGCAACGCGCTCGGCCTGGTCGGCAGCGGCCACACCTCGGGCAGCGCGACCCAGGAGGCGTCGACCACCGGTGACATCGTCACCGACGGCACCAACGGCGGCCTGTCCGGCAACGTCATCGCCCCGCAGGGCGCGACCCCGCTGCAGGTGTCGGGCAACGCGCTGGGCTGGTTCCTCGGCCACGCCGAGACCGACTTCGAAGGCTCCAGCGAGGCGGAGTCCGGCGGCTCGATCGAGACGCACGGCTCGAAGGGCGCCGGCACCGGCAACGTCGCGGGCGTCCCCGTGGCCCTGCCCGCCAAGGTGTCGGGCAACGCCATCTCCTGGGGTGGCGACGCCGACGTCCCGGCCGGCTCGTACGACGCCGAGGCCGAGGCCGGTGACACCGCCGACGGCCCGCGTGGCCCGAGCTACATCCAGACCGACGGTGACGACTCGTTCCTGGCGGGCAACGTCGCGCAGCCGCAGCCCGCGGTGCCGGCGACCGTCGCGGGCAACGCCGCGGCCTGGATCGGCAACTCGCTCGTCGGCGGCGGCGCGGACCGCCAGTCCGGTGGCGTGGACCTCGGCAGCGAGGCCACCTCGGGCGGCACCACCAGCACCAGCGGTGAGAACGCGGCCGGCTCCGGCAACATCGCGGACGCGCCCGTCGCCCTGCCCGTCGAGGCGTTCTGCGTCGGCGGCACCTGGATCGGCAACGCGCACGCCAACGGCTGCGACAACGAGACCGAGGCGCAGGCCGGTTCGGACACCTTCACCTCCGGCAACGGCAGCTTCCTCGGCGGCAACAGCGTGTCGGCCCCGCCGGCGGGCACCGTCGAGGTCTTCGGTGTCGGCGGCTCCTGGATCGGCAACGCCTCGGGCAGCGCGACCGAGACGAAGGACGTCAAGGCCGGTGGCTACACCGGGACGCTGGGCAACGACTCGGCCGGCTCCGGCAACGCCGTGCAGGTCCCGGTTGCCGTGCCCGCCGAGGTGTTCGGCGTCGGCGGCTCGTGGATCGGTCAGGGGGCCGGGGAGGCTTCCGAGACCAAGACCGTGACCTCCGGTGGCGACGGCAACACCCAGGACGACAACGCCGCGGCCTCCGCGAACCTGGTCCAGGTTCCGGTGTCGGCCCCGGTCCAGGTGTTCGGCATCGGCGGCGCGTGGATCGGCCAGGGCGCCGGCGCGGCCACGACCGACACCACCTCGACCGCGGGTGGCGACGGCAAGGCGACGGGCAAGGGCGGCTTCGCGGCAGGCAACCTCGCCGCGGTGCCGGTTTCGCTCCCGGCGCAGGTGCACGGCCTCGGCGCCGCGTGGATCGGCAACGGGTTCGGCGAGTCGGAGAACGTGACCGACTCGACCGCGGGCGGTGACCTGAACACCACCGGCGAGGGCGGCTCCGTCGCGGGCAACATCGTCGAGGCGCCGGTCGGCGCCGTGGCCACCGTCTTCGGTGACGCCGCGGTGTGGGGCGGCGTGGTCAAGGGCGACGCGTCCAACGACGTCGTCTCGACCGCGGGTGGCGACGCCGAGACCAACGGCGAGGGTGGCTCGATCGCGGGCAACGTGCTCGCGGCGCAGGCGCTGCCGGTGGCCCAGGTGTTCGGCAATGCCGCGAGCCTGGTCGGTGTCGCGCACGCGACCGGCGTCAACGACACCGAGGCCAACTCGGGTGGCGACATCACCACCTCGGGCGAGGGTGGCGCGCTGTCCGGCGACATCTTCGACGTCCCGGCCGCGGCCGTGGCGCAGGTGTTCGGCAACGCCCTGTCCGTGGGCGGGGTCGCGCACGCGGTGGCCGACAACACCACCACCGGGACCGTGGGCGGCACGGACACCACGTCCGGCCCGGCCAAGGCGCTGTCCGGGATCAGCAAGCAGGTGCCGGTCGGCGTCGTCGCGCAGGTCTACGACATCCCGCTGGGCCTGATCGCGGTCACCAGCACGACGGTCAGCAACGCGACGGACATCTCGGTCGCCGGCAAGGAGCCGCAGATCGAGCTGCCGATCACGATGCCGGAGATGGGCGCCACCGCCCTGCCGAAGCTGCCGGCGCTGCCGGCCCGCTCGGAGCGCTCCGCGCTGCCGCAGGTCAACACGCTGCCGGTCGAGCTGCCGGGTGCGGACCTGGCGGACCTGCCCGCGAGCGTCGAGGGTGTCCTGCCCGCCGGTGACCTCCCGGCCATCGCGCAGCTGGACTCCCACCCGACCGCCGTCTTCCAGCAGGTCAACGACCTGGTCGGCGGCAAGGGGATCAACATCAAGGGCTGACGCCCTGACGAAGTGAAAACGGGCCCGGTGGTGCTTCCGGGCCCGTTTTCCGTTGCCTCATCCGATCTGCACGGACCGTTTCGCGAGGCCGTACCAGTAGCCGTCGATGACCGTTTCCGGCCTGGCGTCCTCGGACCCGGCGCCGAGGCTGACGAACAACGGCGCGAAGTGCTCGATGCGCGGGTGCGCGAGCGTCGCGGCGGGCGCCTTGTGGCGGAAGTCGAGCAGCGCGTCGATGTCGTTGGCGCGCAACGTTTCCGCGCCCCACTGGTCGAACTCGGTGGACCACTGCGGCGGGTTGCCGTCCACGCCGACGCCCATCGCGGAGAGGTTGTGCGTGAAGAACCCGCTGCCGATGATCAGCACGCCTTCGTCCCGCAGCGGCTTCAGCTTGCGGCCCAGCTCGAACAGCTTGTGCGGGTCCAGCGTCGGCATGGACATCTGCAGCACCGGCACATCCGCGTCCGGGTACATCTCGACGAGCGGCACGTAGGCGCCGTGGTCGAGGCCGCGGTCGGGGGCCTCGTGCACCTCGGTGCCGGGGCCGGACAGCAGTTTCCGCACCTTCGCGGCCAGCTCGGGCGCGCCGGGGGCCGGGTACTTCACGGTGTAGTAGTGCTCGGGGAAGCCCCAGAAGTCGTAGACCAGCGGAACCGTCGTGGTCGCGCCGACGGTGACCGGCGCCTCCTCCCAGTGCGCCGAGACGACGAGGATCGCCTTGGGCTTGGGCAGGTTCGCCGACCAGTCGGCCAGCTGACGGGTCCACCGGGCGTCATCGGCGAGCGGCGGCGCGCCATGGCTCAGGTAGAGCACGGGAGTCGCACTCATCGCAGCCTCCATGTTTGAAAGTTCAACTACTACGCTACCCGACGCGCTGGGGGCGCGCAGTATTCCCGGCCGCGGAACCGGTACAGAGTGGCCCTACCCGGACGGCGCGCGCCTATCCTGAGCCATGGCGGTGAACGTGGCGATCTACCTGGTCGTATGTGCCACGCCGCCGTTGCTGTTCTGGCTCGCGAGCAAGGCGCCCGCGGTGGCCGCCGCCCTCCGTCGCCGCCGGGCACCCGCGCCGACCGGCCTGCCCATCGAACGCCTCGCGGCGGACCTGCGCCGCGTGCACCGCTGCCTCGAAGACCTCGCCCCGGACGCGCCGATGCTGCGCCGCCGCGCGACCCACCAGGCCTACGACGCGCTGCTGGTCCAGGCCTGCACGGCACTCGGCCTGCAGCACTGGCTGGACTCGCTGCCCGAGGGCGTGGAGCGCGACATCGAGCGGCTGCGGGTGGAAGAGGCGCTGCGCCGCGCCGGGTTAGTCGTTCCCTGACAGCCGGGCCAGGTGCCGCCCGGTCTTCGACCCCGGCTGACGGACCAGCTCCGCGGGCGGTCCCTGGAACAGCACCCGCCCGCCGTGCCTGCCCGCTCCGGGACCCAGGTCGACCACCCAGTCCGCCCTGGCGATCACGTCGAGGTTGTGCTCGATGACCACGACGGTCGAGCCGGCCGCCACCAGCCGCTCGAACAGCTCGACCAGGCCGGCGACGTCGGAGGGGTGCAGCCCGGTGGTGGGTTCGTCGAAAACGTAGGTCCGGCCGGGACGGGAAAGTTCGACGGCGAGCTTCAGGCGCTGGCGTTCCCCGCCGGACAGCGTGTTCAGGGGCTGCCCGAGCGACAGGTACCCGAGGCCGACGTCGACGAGCCGGTCCAGCACCGGCTCGCCGGGGAACAAGCTCCGCGCGTCCCGCGCGGACAGGTCGAGCACCTCGCTGATCGTGTGACCGCGGTAGGTGTGGCGCAGGACGTCCTCGACGAACCGGCGTCCCTGGCATTCCTCGCACGTCGTGACCATCGGGTCGAGGAAGGCCAGGTCGGTGTAGATCACGCCGAGGCCGTTGCAGCGCGGGCAGGCCCCCTCCGAGTTGGCGCTGAACAGCGAGGCGCTGACCCCGTTCGCGGCGGCGAACCGCTGCCGGATGCCGTCGAGCATCCCGGTGAAGGTCGCCGGGCTCGACCGGCGCGAGCCGCGGATCGGGCTCTGGTCGACCGACACCGCGTCCGGGACGAACCCGTGCACCAGCGTGCTCTTGCCGGACCCGGCCACGCCGGTGACGACCGTCAGCACACCCAGTGGGATGTCCGCGTCGACCCCGCGCAGGTTGTGCCGCGTGGCGCCGCGGATCTCCAGGAACCCCTCAGCCGGTCGCGGGTTCTCCTTGATCCGCGGGCGGTGCCGCAGGTGGTGGCCGGTCGGCGTGTCCGCCAGCCCGGCGACCCCGCCCTGGTAGACCACCCGGCCACCGTCCTGCCCGGCGCCGGGCCCGAGGTCGATGACGTGGTCGGCCGCGGCGATCACGTCCGGGTCGTGCTCGACCACCAGGACGGTGTTCCCCTTGTCCCGCAGGCTCTTCAGCAGCGCGACCAGCTGGGCCACGTCGTCCGGGTGCAGCCCGACGCTCGGCTCGTCGAACACGTAGAGCATGCCGGTGAGGCTGCTGCCCAGGTGGCGCACCATCTTCACACGCTGCGACTCGCCGCCGGACAGGGTCGAGGTCGGGCGGTCCATCGTGAGGTAGCCGAGGCCGATCGACACGAGCCGCCGCAACTGCGCGACCAGCGCGGCGACCACCGGCTCCGGTTCGGTCAGCGTCCGCGCGAAGGCCAGCAGATCCTCGGCCTCCATCGCGGCGCACTCGGCGATCGACCGTCCGTCCACTTTGGACGCCAGCGCCTCCGGCGACAGCCGCGCGCCGTGGCACTTCGGGCACGTCTCCTGGATGACGACCCGCTCGAAGGCCTCGCGGGTGCGGCCCTTCAGCGAGTCGGCGTCCTTCGGCAGCCAGATGCGTTCGAACCGCGGCAGCAGCCCTTCGTAGTTCGCGGACGGTGCGTCCGGCACGCCGTGCAGGAACGCGTCCCACTCCGCGGGCGTGTACTCGGCGAGCGGTTTGTCCAGGTCGAACAGGCCGGAGTCGGCGAAGGTGCGCCACATCCAACCGCCGGGCTGGAACGTGGGGAACCGGATCGCGCCTTCGTTGAGCGAGCGGCGGCGGTCGATGAGTTCGTCGACGACGATCGTTCGCGCGGTGCCCAGCCCGGTGCAGTGCGGGCACATCCCCTGGGGGTCGTTGAAGGAGAACGCGTTCGAGTACCCGGCGAACGGCCGGCCGGCGCGCGACCAGAGCAACCGCATCAGCGAATAGATGTCGGTGACCGTGCCGACCGTCGAACGCGGCCCGCCACCGAGGCGTTTCTGGTCCACCACGATCGCGGCGGGCAGGTTCTCGATCGCGTCCACGTCGGGCTGGCCGTAGCGGGGCAGCCGGTTGCGCACGAAGGTGGTGAACGTTTCGTTGAGCTGCCGCTGGGACTCGGCCGCGATCGTGTCGAAGACCAGCGACGACTTGCCCGACCCGGACACGCCGGTGACCACGGTGAACGCGTCCTTCGGCAGCGCGACGGTGAGGTCCCGGAGGTTGTGCTCGCGGGCGCCGACGACCCGTAGTTCAGTCATGCCGTCGACGCTAGGAACGATCGCGGCCACATCCTGGCCGCGATTCCTGCGACCATCGATCCGTGCACGGACCGAGCGCGCGGATGCTGGAGCTGCTGTCGTTGCTGCAGACCGGCCGCACCTGGAGTGGCGCTGATCTGACCGAGCGGCTGGGTGTCTCGCCGCGCACCCTGCGCCGGGACGTCGAACGGCTGCGCGAGCTGGGCTTCCCGGTGTCGTCGGTGTCCGGGCCCGGCGGCCGCTACCAGCTCGCCGCTGGCCGCGCGATGCCCCCGCTGCTGCTCACCGACGAGGAGGCCGTGGCCACGGTCGTCGGGCTGCGGTTCGCGGCGCTGGCGCAGGTGGACGGCGCCACGGGCGCTGCCGACGGTGCGCTGCGGAAGCTGGAGCAGGTGCTGCCGTCGCGGTTGCGGTACCGGGTCGCGGCGGTGCTGGCTTCGACCGAGGCGGTCTCCCGGGCGGTGGGCCTGCTCGACCTGCGCGTGCTCCAGCTGCTGGCCACCGCCGCGCACGCCCACCAGGACGTGCGGTTCGGGTACACGACGCGCGCCGGGGAACGGAGCGAACGCCGTGCCGAGCCGTACCGCCAGGTGCTGCTGGGCAAGCGGTGGTACCTGCTGGCCTGGGACATCGACCGCCGCGACTGGCGGACCTTCCGGATCGACCGGATCACCGACGTGACCGTGCCCGGGACGACGTTCACCCCGCGCCCGCTGCCGCCGGACCCGGTGAGCTTCGTGCAGTCCAGCGCGAACTTCCCGCTCAGCAGGCACCGCGGGGTCGTCCGGTTCGACGCGCCGGTCTCCGTCGTGTCCGAGCGGCTGATGGCCGAAGCCGGCACGCTCGAGGCGCTCGACGAGCACAGCTGCCGGTTCGTCACGCCCGTGGACTCGTGGGAGTGGCTGGCGGTGACCTTGCCGATGGTCGGCGTGCCGTACACCATCGAAGGTCCGCCGGAACTCGTCAAGCGGTCCCGCGAACTCGCCGACCGCATCCGCGCCGCGACGGGAGGGTGAGGCCGTGAGCGTTCCGCTGCACCACCGCGCGGGTCCCTCCGTGTACCGCTCTCGCGCACCACACCCGGGCCTGCGGCCGGTGGTCGCCGCCGCTTGGGCGGGGAGGCCGGGCTGGGTCCGGGACATCCGCGTGCTGCCGGACGGGTGCGTCGACCTGGTGTGGGACGGCCGCGAGCTCTCGGCGGTCGTCACGCGGGACGCGGCCCTGCGTGTTCCGCTGCGCTCGTCGTGGTCGGCCGGCCTGCGGTTGCGCTGCGGTGTGGCCGGATCGCTGCTCGGGACCTCGATCGCGGACCTGCCGCCGGGCGCGACGCCGCTGCGGGAGCTGTGGCCGGAGGTGCGCGAGGACCGGTTCGCCGGCTGCGCCACCCCTGCGCAAGCGCTTGCGTTGCTGGAAGACCTGGTCGGCGGGCGTGCGGCGGAGCCGGATCCGGTGGTGTCCGCGGCGGTCTCCCTGCTGTCCGGGGCCCGGGTGCCCGCGCTGGCGACCAGCACCGGGACGAGCGAGCGCGTGCTGCGCCGCCGGTTCACCCACGAGGTCGGCATGTCGCCGAAGCGACTCCAGCGCGTGTTGCGGTTGCAGGCCTTCCTGGCCGGGTTGACACCGGCGACCGCACTGGCCACGGCCGCCGCCGAGCACGGTTACGCCGACCAGTCCCACCTCGGCCGGGAGACCCGACGGCTCACCGGCTCCTCGCCCGCCGAACTGGTACGCGGCCGGCGGCTGGCCGAAACGTTCCAGACGCCGGGGTCCGCCTGGCCGCAGGATCGTCGCCATGAGCTTCCGGCTGACGATCGCGGTGCGCACTGACGACCTCGACCTCAACGGGCACGTCCGCGGCCCGGCCTACCTCGCCTTCGCCGACCACGCCCGGTGGGAGTGCCTGTGGGCGGCCGGGATCGACCCGGACCGGCTGCGGGAGAAGGACCTCGGGCCGGTCAACCTGGAGACCACGATCCGGTTCCGCCGCGAGCTGCGGGCCCGCGCGACGATCACGGTGACCACGGACTTCGCCTGGGGCCCCGGCAAGATCTCGCGGGTGGCGCAGGAGTTCCACGACCCGGACGGCGTGCTGGTGGCCGAGGTGACCAGCGTGTCCGGACTGCTCGACCTGACCCGGCGGCGACTGGTCGAGCAGCCCGGCGACTACTGGCGCGCGCTCGCGGACCGGCCCGAGCTGCTCGGCCTATGAGGTGAGGAACTCGCCGATCGCGTGGCCGAGTTCGGGTTGCGCGACCGCGCTGAGGTGGTTGCCCGGCACGCTCACGTACCGCCCGTGCGGCAGGGCTGCCGCGAGGTCCGGCGCGGTCTTGTTGTGCGGGTCCTCGGTGCCGGCGACGACCAGCGTCGGCGTGTCGAGGCGCGCCAGGTCCGCGCGGGGCGTGTCGACCGCGGTGTCCAGGACGTGCAGCAGCGCGTCGCGGTCGCCGCCGATCTGCTTGAAGAACGCCTCCGCCCGCCACTCCGCGGTGCCGCGCTCGAAGGTGCCCAGGCCGGTGAGGACCTTGCGGAAGTGCGCGTTGCCGCCGCTGGTGTGCTCGATGCCGTGCAGCCCCATCCCGGCGACGACCGCCCGGCGCGGGCGGGCTCCGCGCACCAGCATGCGGATGGTCGTCCGGCCGCCCAGCGAGTAGCCGCCCAGGTCGTAGTCGGTCAGCCCGAGGTGCTCGACCAGGTCGAACGCGTCGTCGGCGAGCACGTCCGGCGGGTAGGCGGCCGGGTCGTGCGGCTTCGCGCTTTCGCCGTGGCCACGCAGGTCCGGGGTGATCACGCGGAACCCGAGCCCGGCGAGGTGCGCGGCGTGGCCGTAGCTGATCCAGTTGACCTGCGACGTGGAGAAGTAGCCGTGGATCAGCACCAACGGGCGCCCCGAACCGGTCTCCCGGTAGGCCAGCTCGGCTCCGTCGCGCGCGGTGAAGCGCCGGAGCGCGGTGCTGGCCGGCTCCGGGCCGGTCAACTCTGGGCCAGGTCGGCGAACCGGCTGTAGTGCAGCTGGTGCGCGACGACGATCGTGCTGGTCGGGCCGGCGCGGTGCTTCGCCAGGATCAGGTCGGCCTCGCCCGCGCGCGGGTCGTCCCGCTCCCACGCGTCCGGCCGGTTGATCAGGATGACCATGTCGGCGTCCTGCTCCAGCGAGCCGGACTCACGCAGGTCGGACAGCATCGGGCGCTTGTCGGTGCGTTGTTCCGGACCGCGGTTCAGCTGGCTGATCGCGATCACCGGCACCTCGAGCTCCTTGGCCAGCAGCTTGAGCTGACGGGAGAACTCCGAGACCTCCTGCTGCCGCGACTCGACGCGCTTGCCCGACGTCATCAGCTGCATGTAGTCCAGGACCACGAGCTTGAGGTCGTTGCGCTGCTTGAGCCGCCGCGCCTTGGCGCGGATCTCCATCATCGTCATGTTCGGCGAGTCGTCGATGAACAGCGGCGCCTCGCTGATCTCGCTCATCCGCCGCGCCAGCCGGGTCCAGTCGTCGTCGGACATGCGGCCGCTGCGCATGTCGGCGAGCCGGATCCGGGCCTCCGCGGAGAGCATGCGCATGACGATCTCGATGCGGCTCATCTCCAGGGAGAAGATGACGCTGGTCATGCCGTGCTTGATGGAGCACGACCGCGCGAAGTCCAGGCCCAGTGTCGACTTGCCGACACCGGGACGCGCGGCGACGATGACCATCTGGCCGGGGTGCAGGCCGTTGGTCACCTCGTCGAGGTCGGCGAAGCCGGTCGGCACACCCTGCGACACCCCGCCGCGGGAGGCGATCGCGTCGATCTCGTCCATGGTCGGCTGGAGCAGTTCCTCCAGCGCCACGTAGTCCTCGCTGGTGCGCCGCTCGGTGACGTCGTAGATCGCGGCCTGCGCGCGGTCCACGACCTCGTCGATGTCGCCGCCGTCGTTCGCCGCGCCGTAGCCGTACTGCACGATCCGCGTGCCCGCCTCGACCAGGCGGCGCAGCACGGCCTTCTCCGCGACGATCTGCGCGTAGTAGCCGGCGTTGGCGGCGGTCGGCACGGTCGCGATCAGGGTGTGCAGGTAGGGCGCGCCGCCGACGCGGGCCAGTTCGCCACGGCGTTCCAGCTCGGCGGACACGGTGATCGGGTCGGCGGGCTCGCCGCGCGCGTAGAGGTCGAGGACGCAGTCGTAGACCGCCTGGTGCTTGGGCAGGTAGAAGTCGTTGGGCGAGAGCACCTCGACGACGTCGGCGATGGCGTCCTTGGACAGCAGCATGCCGCCGAGCACGGACTGCTCGGCCGGGATGTCCTGCGGCGGCTGACGGTCGAACTCGCCGTACCGCGGCCCCGGGTCCTCGGGCCCGGGATCGGACGGATAGGCCGGACCACGGTCGTCAGTCAGCGCCACCGCGCGGATACCTCCCAGACAGCGAACACCAGTTCGATTATGCCGGATCCCCGGCCGGAGTGTGGGACCGGCGCACCCGCGAGAACCGTGTCCCGCAAGCACCCAGTGCTACTACTCCGGCGGGCACCGTAGATCGCTCGGACGGACCAGTGCAAACCTGCTTGGGGACCGCTCTGTGGACAGCCTGTGGAGGAGCGGGGTCAACCAGTCACAGGCACGCCGCACCCTGTGGACAAGCTGGGGGCAACTCCGGGGGCCGTCAGGAAAACCGCAGGTCAAACCCTGTGGGTAACCTGTGGAGAACTCTGGTGAAAAAACTTCGGCGTGTCGCCGGGAAGCCGATCTTCGGCGTGTCGCGGCCGAGTGCAGGCCTCGACCTGTGGATGAGCCTACGCACAGTAGAAGACCCCCCACTCGTCCGAGTGGGGGGTCCGGCGGGCTGATCAGCCCAGAGATCGAATCGCGTTGTGTAGTCGTTCACCGATCGCTTGCGGGGTGCCGGGAGTCAGCACGATCAGCGACTCGCCGGTGCCCGGCCGCTCCTCCATCAGCCAGCGGCCCTCGGCCGTGTCGATGAAGTTCAGCGCGCGGTCGCACCGCTTGCGCGTGCCGGCCCGGGTGCGGGCGGCGGCGTACAGACTGCCGGCCGCGACCCGCGGCGCATCGAGGATGCGCTTGATCTCCTTGCCAGGGTCGGCCACCGTCCGGCCGCCGCCGCGCATGATCGACACGTCCTCCCCGGACGAGCGGCGGCCACCGCCGTAGACCTCGCTCTTCGGCGCCACGATCGGGCTGCTGCCACCCGGCGGCACCCGGGGGATCTGGTCCAGGAACGCCGGGAGCAGCTGGTCCGGACGCTGCGGCCGCATCACCACGACGTCTTCCTTGATGTGCCGGGCGAGGACGAACCCGCCACCGGGGCCGCTGCCCGCGAGCACCGCGAAGTTCTGCGGCGCGTCGTCCGGGAACGAGCCCTCGAACCAGCCGTAGAACTCCACACCGGGTCGCGCGATCGACTCGATCATCGCGGCGAACTCGCGGTCCATGCCCCGCGGCCCCATCAGGCCGTGGTGTGTCAGCACCGCGTTGACCTGCTGGTCGACGATCCGCTGGGCGGTCTCGTCGTACCAGGTCGGGGTGGGCGACAGCGTGTTGTGCGGTTCCGCACCCCGGCGCTGCAGCAGGTTGAGCAGCGTCGGGGTGGTGATCGTCAGCGGCCGGTTCACCGGCATGGTCCCGGGCCTCATTCGCCGATGACGGGCGGAGCCGTCAGCTCGTCGGTACCGAACAGCTCGTTCGGATCGTCACCCACCATGTACTTGTTCTCGTGCTCTTCGTCTTCCTCGCCGTTGCCGTGACCGCCGCGTCCGCCCATGCCCGGCGCCCCGGCCATGCCCGCGCGGCCCGCGCCACGCCCGGATCGCCCGCCCGCACCACCGGCGCCCGCGCCGCCGGGCCCGGCACCCGTGCCCGCGGTCGCGCCCGTGCCGATGCCGGCTCCCGGCCCGAATCCGGCGCCGAACCCGGAGGCGCCGACGCCACCGCCACCCGCACCAGCGCCAGCGCCACCGCCGAGGCCGGCTCCGGCGCCGCCACCGGGACCGAACCCGCTGGTGGAGGACGGCGTGTAGCCCGCCGCCGTGGTCCCATCGAAGGCCGGGTTGTACCCACCCGAACCGGTGCCCGGCGTGAAACCGGCGGGGGTCGGGGTCTTCGGCACGGTGGCCGACGGGTTGGTCGAGTTGAACTGCGGAAGGTCACCGGTGCTGGCCGGCTTGAAGTCGCCGGGCATGCCCGACGCGCTGGGCATGTTGCCGGCGCCGCCGACCCCGCCGGGCACCCCGCCCGGGACGCCGCCGCCGGAGAAGACGTTGCCCTGCCACGCCGTGTACTGCGGCATCCCGCCCGCGTTGTTCATGCTGGCCTGGTAGTAGGCGTTGAACGCGTCGACGTTCGCCTTGCCGCGCTGGTTGTACTGCTCGATCTGCTCGTCGACGTCCGACATCGGGTTGATGCCGTCCAGGAAGTTGCCGTCCGGCGGCTGCGCCGGCACCTCCTGGACCTTGGACTTCACGGTGTCGAAGGCCGCGGCTTGGTCGTTGAGGTAGGTGTGGCTCTTGCCGAGGTTCGTGGCCGAGTCCTGCAGCCAGATGCCCAGCGGGTGCGCGCCGGCCTGCGCCTGACCGGAGGCCATGCCCTTCCAGGCGTTGTCCATCAGGTCGTTGATCTGCTGGATGAGCCGCCCGCGCTCCTCGTGCACGCTCTTCAGGCTGTTCGCCGCGTTGGCGCCCGTGACCAGCGAGGTCGCGTTGCCAGGGCTGATCTGCTCCCAGATCTGCCGCGCGTCGATGGTGCGGCCCGCGATGTTGGCCTCGTGGTGCTCCGCCTCGGGCGTGCTCATCAGGCCGACGAGACCGCCGACGACCGCGCCGACCCCGGCGCCGACCGCCGTGCCGACACCCGGGACGACCGATCCGACCGCCGCGCCGACGGCCGCGCCCGTGGCGACGCGCCCGACCGTGTAGTCGTCAACCACGGCTCCACCCCTCCTGCTGCCGAATCTGCATCACGCGTCCCCCTTCAGGTGTTGAACCATCGCGACGGCGACCTCTTCGACGATGGGACAAGGATTCGTGGCGTTGGGCCCGACGAGGATGCTCGACGTGACCCCGACCGCCAGCTGGTCGGTGACCCCGACCCACAGCGCGCACGAGCCGTTCGGCCGGAGGTCGGCGTTGTCCGCGTACACGGCCGGGTAGCCGGCGATGGTCGTCGGCTCGAAGTACTTCGACGCTCCCCTGGTGGCGTACACCCCGGTCAGGCCGTTCTCCTGCACCGCGAGCGGCGAAATGAAGATCTTGTTGGCGTCGTGCGCGGCCGACTGCCACTGGCACCGCGAACCGGTCTGGCCCGGGATGACCTCGCCCGGGGTGGCGAGCCCGATGGCGCTCGCCTGACCGTCCGACAGGCCCGCGCACGGGTTGCCGGTCAGCGCGTCGGCGGCCAGCGGGGCCGGCACCCGCAGCGACGGGTCGATCGACGGGGCCGTGCTCGGTGCGGCGGCGGTGCCACCGCTCGACGAGCAGGCGGTGAGGAGTGCGGCGGCAGCCACGGTGGCGGCCGCCAGGCACGTGCGGATCATGCTCAGACTTCCCGGTACCGGCCCACCGACTGGTGCGTCTCGGCCTCTTGCTCTTCGACGATGCCCGCGGCCTTCTCCAGCGCCGCGATGTAGTTCTGGACGTAGTCGACCATCCGCTGGTGCTGGAGCAGGAGGGTCTCGCCGGAGGCCTTGGCCGCCTTGTTGATGAAGTCGCCACTGGCGAACTCCTTGCCGGGGGGCGCGACGCGCGCGACCGCCTGCGCGTTCGCCAGGTCCGTCTGAAGGTCGTCGCGCAGCTCTTTCCACTTGCTGATCACGCCGCGCACCTCGTCCGGGGAGAACTGGTACCCGCCAGGACTGCCGTTGCCGCCCACCTGGATCGGTGCCGGCGGCGGCACCTCCGTGAGCCGGTCGGTCGGCTTCTCACCGGTCATCGCCAGGAACCCCCTACGTTCTCGCCGGTCCGCGTTGATCGCCCGGATTGGATGCTAGCGCAGGCCACCCGGTTCCGGGCCCGAACAGGAAAAACCGGGCAGGTCCCGCGAGCTGCGGAAACCTGCCCGGTTCTCCGGTTCGACGACCTACTGGCCTGCCTTCACCTCGAGGCGGACCGAGGCCTGCACGTCGGGGTGCAGACGCGCGTTCACCGAGTGCTTGCCGACGGTCTTGATGTGCCCGTCGGTCTCCAGGACGCGCTTGTCGAGCAGCGGGCCGCCCGCCGCCTTGATCGCGTTCGCGATGTCGGCGGTGGTGACCGAGCCGAACAGCTTCTTCGAGCCGGCGGCGGCCTTCGCGGTCAGCTCGACGGTGCCGAGACCCTCCAGCGCGGCCTTGACCTCACGAGCGTGGTCGAGGTCGCGGATGCGGCGGGACTCCTGCGCGCGACGGATGGTCTGCACGTTCTTCTCGGCGCCCTTGGTGGCCTGGATGGCGTAGCCGCGGGGCAGCAGGAAGTTGCGCGCGTAGCCGTCCTTGACCTCGACGATGTCGCCGGGGCCGCCGAGGTTCGCCACGTCAGTGGTGAGGATGATCTTCGCCATGATGTGGTCCCTCCTCAGCGCGCGGTCGAGGTGTAGGGCAGCAGCGCCATCTCGCGGGAGTTCTTGACCGCGGTGGCGATGTCGCGCTGGTGCTGGCTGCAGTTGCCGGTCACCCGGCGGGCACGGATCTTGCCGCGGTCGGAGATGTACTTCCGCAGCAGGTTGGTGTCCTTGTAGTCGATGAGTTCCGGGTGGCCCTTCTGCTCGGCCTTGCAGAACACGCAGACCTTCTTCTTGGGCTTGCGGATGGGTGGCTTGGCCACGGTGATGCTCCTGGGAATTCAGTACGAGTGGTTGGTCAGAAGGGGGGCTCGTCGGCGAAACCGCCGCTGTCGCCCGCGGGCGGGGCGGAACCCCACGGGTCATCGGCGGGGGCACCACCGCCGGTGTTCCCGCCGTAGCCGCCGCCACCGCCGCCGCTGCCGCGGCTGACCTTGTTCACCTTGGCGGTGGCGTAGCGCAGCGACGGACCGATCTCGTCGACCTCGAGCTCGACGACGGTCCGCTTCTCGCCTTCCTTGGTTTCGAACGACCGCTGCTTGAGGCGGCCCTGCACGACGACGCGGGCACCGCGCGTCAGGCTCTCCGCGACGTTCTCCGCCGCCTGCCGCCAGATGTTGCAGCGCAGGAACAGCGCCTCGCCGTCCTTCCACTCGCCGGACTGGCGGTCGAAGGTGCGCGGGGTGGACGCGACGGTGAAGTTCGCGACCGCGGCGCCGGACGGGGTGAACCGCAGCTCGGGGTCGGACGTCAGGTTGCCGACCACGGTGATGACGGTGTCTCCAGCCATGGGCTATCCGCCTCAGGCCTTCGCCGCGGCCTTGGCGGCCTTGCGCGGAACCGGCTTGCGGACGACCTTGGTGCGGAGCACGGTCTCCTGCAGCGACAGCTGCCGGTCGAGCTCCTTCACCGCGTCGGGCTCGCTGTTGAGGTCCAGCACGGCGTAGATGCCCTCGGCGTGCTTCTTGATCTCGTACGAGAGCCGGCGACGGCCCCACACGTCGACCTTCTCCACGCTTCCGCCGGACGTGCGGATCACGTTGAGGAACGTGTCCAGAGTCGGGGCGACCTTACGCTCGTCGAGCGTGGGGTCGAGGATGACCATCACCTCGTAATGGCGCGACACAACCACTCACCTCCTGTGGGCTTCACGGCCACGGGCTTTCCGTGGCAGGAGGGTTTGCCGGTTGTCGAGTGTACGTGGCGGCTACGACAGTTTGCGCAGCACCCAGGTCCGCACCAGCGCGGCGCTCACCCCGGCCAGCGCCACGACCGCCAGGAGCATCGGCAGCTGGACGTTGCCGGAGGCCGGCTCGCCGCCGATCGCGCTGGCGTTGCCCGCGTTGCGCACGTCCGCCTGGTCGCCGGCGGAGGTGGACTGGCCGCCCAGCACGCCGACCTGCGGCAGCGCCTGGTCGGGCAGCGTGGCCGAGGACGGGTAGAGCGCGCTCGGCGGCACCGCGACGCCGGCCACCCCGGGCACGGCGGCCGGGATGTTGCCGTAGTTGCGCGGCGGGGCGGTGGCCGATCCGGTGCCCGAGATGCCCGGGACGGTCGTGGCCGCCGGGGTGCCGGGCGCGGGTGCGGTCGTGCCGGGCTGCGAGGAGGGGAGGCCGGGCTGGGAGTAGTTGTTCGCGTAGGTGGTCAGCCCGCAGTTGCCCGTGACCTTGTTCGTGATCGCGTCGAGGGTCTTCTTCTGCTGGTCGGCGCCGATGCCGAGGCCGACGGCGTACGGGTCGCCCGCGTTCTTCAGCGTGGTCGCGACGGCGGTGGCGATCGCGTCGCCCGCGATGGTGCCGCTGGCCGCGTTCGCCGGGATCTGGCCGACGGTGATCGCGCCCGCCTTGCTGACCGTGTCCGCGACCTTCTGCGGGTCCACGCCGTTGAGGTGCAGGAACCACTCCTGCTCCTGCGCGCCTGCCTTGACCACGCCCGCGAGGTCCTTGCCCTGCACGGCGACGCTGTCGCTGAGGGCGCCGATCACGGTGCCGGTGCACGCCTGCGACAGCACGGTGCTCGCCGACGCGGTGCCCGCGGACAGGAGCGAACCGCCGGCGATGGCCGCGGCGACGGCGGTGACGGTGAGCGCTCTACGGGTGGTCTTCATCAGGCCGGTGTTGCGCACGAGCGCGGACCTCCAGTGATCGCAGGCGTGTGTCCCCGGAAGGGATTAACGACGAGCGGACCCAAAGGATACTAAGCGGTAGCTCCGCGTAAGACCCACGAGCGTACGAGAGCGGCACTGACACCCGATAGAGCGACAACGGCGATGAGCATTGGTAGCGCGACGTTGCCACCGCGGTCCGAACCGCCCGGCAACGCCTCGGCCTGGCCCGCGTTCTGCACCGCCTGGCCGGACTGCGCGGGCTGGCCGAGCGCGCCGTACTGCGGCGCGTAACCCGGGATCTGGCTGCCGTAGCGCAGGCCCGGCGAGGGCGCCCACAACGCGGACACCGCGAACGGCAGGCCCGCGTAGTTGCGCATCGGCGCGTACGCGCTGCCCGAGCCGAACGGCAGGAGGCTGAAGGCCGACGGATCGCCGGCCAGCACCGGGCTGGTCGAACCGGGGATCGCGGCCGGCGCGGCGCCCTCGGTGCGGCCGGGCGTGCCTCCCGGCGGGGTCTGCTGGTTGCCGCCGCCCGGTGGGGTCTGCGGCTGCGGCTGGCTCGCACCACCCCCGGTGAGGGCCTTGCCCGTCTGGTCGACCGTGCTGGTCAGGCCGTTGGTGGTGCCCGCGACCGCGCCGTTGACCGCGCTCGCCGCCGGCGCGCCGACGACCGGCAGCGGTTCGACGACCGTGTCCACGACCTTGACGGTGATCTGGCACAGCCCGCCGAGCAGGCCGCCGACGATCGAGGTCAGCCCGTCGGTGACGGTCTTCAGGCCGAGCGGGGTCTTGATGACGTCGCCGGGCTTGGCCGTCACGGTGTCGCCGCACTGTGCGCTGATCGTCTCCGCGCTCGCGGTCGCGGGCAGGGCGAGCGACACCGATCCGGCCAGTGCGAAAGCGGCGGCGCCCACCGCGGCGGTCCTGCGTGTCCGACCCTGCATCTTCGTCCTCCAGCGCGTCGCTACTGGTTCCAACGAAGCTAGGGCAGGTGCGTGACGCCCGCACGCCGGAACGTGACCGTCAGGCGCGGCGCATCCAGGCGCGGGTCAGCGCGGCGGCCACGACCGCGAGCGCGAACACCGCGATGATCAGCGGCAACCGGGCCGGCGTCGTCGCCGGCGGCATCGCCTCGGCGGTTCCGGAGTTCTGCGTGACCACCGGCGGCTCCGTCCCAGCCGGTGGGACGAGCCCGGGCGCGGCGGGCGGGACGACGCCGGGCCGGATCAGCGCCGACAGCGGCGGCGTCAGCGGGACGATCCCGGACCCGGCCACCAGACCGCCGGTGACGAACGACGCGGGCACGATCCCGCTGTCCGGGGTCGGGCCGCTGGGCGCCGGGGTCACGTCCTGGCCGGGCTGAGGCGCGCCGGGCGCGGGCTCGCCGGGTTCACCGGGCGCGGGTCGGCCGGGGACGGGGTCGGACGGCGGGTCGAGCGGCTCGCCCGAGACGACGCTCTGCGTGGCCGCGGACAGGGTGTTCACCGTGCCCTGCACGCCGGGGCACAGCTGCTCGGCGGCCAGGTCGCCGACGACGGGCGCGTCCCCGACACCCAGCGCCTTCGCCAGGTCCGCGACCGGCAGCGCCAGCAGCGGGTCGCGTTGGTCCGGGCCGGTCGGGGCGGACTCGCTGCCGGTGCCGACGGTGAGCACACCGGGCTGGTCGAGCGGGGCGCCGACGTCGAGGGTGAGTGCATCGCCCGGCTCGTCCCGCAGGGTCGCCGCGCAGCTGCCGGCCAGCGCGGGATCGGCCTCCTCGGCGAACGCGCCCGGCGCGGCGAGCGTCGCCGACAACGCCAGCACGAACCCGGCCACTCCGGCACGGCGCGCGGTCTTCCCCATGAGTCCCCCTCAGGTGTCACGGACCGCGCTCACGGTACTTCATAGCGTCCGCGAGGTTGGCGAGAACCGAGCCGATTCCGCCGGTAGCGTGGCCACATGCAGATCGGTGCGCACGTCCGTGACGACGACCCGCTGACCGCCGCGAAGGAGCGCTCGGCCGACGTGGTGCAGTTCTTCCTGGCCGACCCGCAGGGCTGGAAGAAGCCCGTCGCGCAGCCGCCGCGGGCGGACATCGAGGCGGCCGGGGTGGAGGTGTTCATCCACTCCCCCTACATCGTCAACGTGGCCTCCCTGAACAACCGGATCCGCATCCCGTCGCGCAAGCTGGCCGCCCAGCACGCGGCCGCCGCGGCGGAGATCGGCGCGAAGGGCCTGATCGTGCACGGCGGTCACGTCGGCCGCGGCGAGGACGTGGCCGAGGGCCTGGCGAACTGGCGCAAGCTGTTCGAACGGCAGGCGGCCGACGGCGGTTTCGCGGTGCCGATCCTGATCGAGAACACGGCGGGCGGCGACGGCGCGATGGCGCGGGAGATGGACGTGCTGGCGCGGCTGTGGGACGAGGTGGCCGAGTTCGGCGCCGGGTTCTGCCTGGACACCTGCCACGCGTTCGCCGCGGGCTGGGAGCTGGACGACGTGGTCGACAAGGTGCGGGCGATCACCGGCCGCATCGACCTGGTGCACCTGAACAACTCGCGCGACGAGTTCGCCTCCGGCCGGGACCGCCACGCGAACGTGGTGCACGGCGGCGGCACGATCGACCCGGAGGCGCTGGTGGCCGTCGCGGCGGCCGCGGGAGCGCCGGTAGTGGTCGAAACCCCGGCCGACGGCCAGGCCGAGGACATCGCCTACCTGCGGGAGAAGCTCGGCTGACCCCTGCCATGATCGCGACCGCTGTCGTGATCGAGGGGGAAGAAGTGAAGAAGTTTCCGATCGTGCTGGCCGTCGGTGTGTGCCTGGTCGCTTCCGCGTGTTCGTCCAAGGGGCGGACGCCGCTGGACGACGCACCCAGCCCCGCGGCCGCCTTGCAGCAGCTGGACACGCTGGTCGTGGCGCCCGAGGACGTCGAGCTGCGGTACTACAGCTCCGACTGGGCGCAGTTCAAGGCCGCGCCGGACATGAAGCAGGGTTGCAGCGTCCGGGACCGGGTCCTGCGGCGGCAGGGCAGCGGGACGAAGGTCAAGGGGAGCTGCCGGATCACCGGCAAGTGGACCTCGCCCTACGACGGGCAGACCGTCAAGGTCGAATCGGGCATGGAGGTCGACCACGTGGTGGGCACCGCCGAGGCCAACCGGTCCGGCGTGCGCACCTGGTCGAAGGCCGACAAGGAGCGGTTCGGCAACGACGAGCGGTTCCTCGTCGCGGTGAGCAAGGGCAGCTACCAGCAGCGGAACGGCCAGGACCCGGCGCACTGGCTGCCCCGGGGCCACCGCTGCGAGTACGCCGCGCTGTACGTGCAGGCCAAGGCCGCTTACCGGCTCACCGTTGACCAGGCCGAGAAGTCCGCGCTGGCCGGCGTGCTGCGGGGCTGCTGATCTCAGACCGCGTGCCGGGCCCGGCGTCGCTGGAGCACCACCACGTCGCGGGCCCGGTCCAGCACCCCGCCTGCAGGGTCGTCGTCGCCCGCGGCGCGCACCAGGTCCTCGGCCGGGCGGTAGATCTCCCGCAGCACCAGCACGCACAGCCCGATCACGGCCAGGTCCCGCAGCGCGACGAACCCGAGGAACCAGTCCGGCGGCAGTCCCTTGTGGTCGGTGCCGAGGTAGTAGAACATCCGCGGCACCCACACCAGCGCGTCCAGCAGCATCCACCCGAGCAGCAGCCGCCACCGCGGGATCGCCAGCACCGCGAACGGCACCAGCCACAGCGAGTACTGCGGGCTCCACACCTTGTTGGTCAGCAGGAACGCGGCCACCACCAGGAAGCACAGCTGCGCCAGCCGGGGCCGCACCGGCGCGGACAGCCCGACGTAGGCGATCCCGGCGCAGCAGGCCAGGAACAGCGTGCCGCTGACGAGGTTCAGCCAGGTCGGCGTCTGCCCAGCCGCGAGCGGGCCGTCGAAGCCGGCCCAGCCGGTGAAGTAGGAGATCACGTTGTAGATCGAGTCCGGGTCCATCCCGCGTTGCGCGTTGAGCCGGAAGAACTCCTGCCAGCCCGCGTTGAGCGTGAGCGCGATCGGCAGGTTCACGGCCAGCCAGGTGCCGACCGCGGTGCCCGCGGTGACCGCCCACGGGCGGAGCTTCCCAGCGCGGATGCACAGGATGAGCAGCGGTCCGAGCAGGAACAACGGGTACAGCTTCACGGCCGCGCCGAGCCCGATCAGCACCCCGGCGACCGCCGGTTTGCGCCGCGCCCACGCCAGCAGCCCGGTCGCGGCGAACGCGGTGGCCAGCGTGTCGAAGTTGGTGAACGCGTGCACCAGCACCAGCGGTGAGATCGCCGCCAGGCACGCGTCCCACGGTCTGCGGTTCGCGGTGCGGCCCACCGCCCACACCGTGACCAGCCAAGCCAGCGCGAGCCAGAACGCGGTGATGTTGAAGTAGATCGCCACCGGCAGCGCGCCGGGCAGCCACCCGGTGTCGGAGATCGCCTTCCACGCCTGCGTGATCTTCGCGTTCGCCCACTGGAACAGCCCGGTCAGCACCGGGTACTCCATGTACCGCACGTGCGCGTTGGGCGTGCCGGCGTCGTCGATCCAGCTCGTCCGGTACGGGAACGTGCCGGGCTGGTCCAGCCGCTCGGCGCTGAACAGCGGCACGACGTCGCTGTAGCACATCGCGACGTACGGCCGGCCGGACCGCCAGTCCAGCTGGGTCTGCCCGTTGTCGTCGACGTACTGCTGGATGCAGCTGGCCTTGCCGAACCAGCACAGCATCAGCGCCAGCGTGGCCAGCGCCAGCCCGACCCGCTGCGGCGTCCAGAACCAGTGCCGCCCGACGGCCGCGTGCTCGCCCAGCGGTCCGCCGATCGGTCTGCTCGCGGCCGCGACCAGCGGATCGGTCCGGGACGGCGCGACCCGCTGACCGGCGTCGAGTGACGCCGGCGCGGGTTCGGCCGAGGTGGTCTCGTCGGTCGGGCTGGACACCCGCGCGATGTTACGGCCTCCGGCGTGAGCCGGGGATCAGCCGTTGTCGCGGGTGTTCGTCGGCCCGAAGTCGTCGCCGCCGGGGAACGTGAAGGTCGGCGTGTTCCGTGTCCGGCTCGTCGACGACTCCGTGGACTCCGGGGTCGTCGGCGTCGACGGCGGGGGCGACGACGGCGTGCTGGAGTTCGTCGTGCTCGGCCTGCTGGTCGACGGCTTCGTCGAGGACGACGCGTCGTCGCCGGCGGTCGCGCTCTTGCCGATCGGCGAGACCGTCGGGAACTTCTCGCTGGGCTTGCCCTTGAGGTAGTCGTTCAGGAACTGCTGCCACATCTTGGCCGGCAGCCCGGTCGACGAAACCGCGTTGCCGTTCTTGTCCCGCAGCGGCGTGTTCTTGTCACTGCCGACCCAGGACGCGACCGAGACCGACGGCGTGTAGCCGACCATCCACACCTGCGAGTTGTCCTTTTCCGACCCGGAGCCGTTGCCGGCGCTGGCGTCGTACTGCTGGGTACCGGTCTTGCCGGCGCACTCGTGGCCGCTCGGGCAGCTCAGCTTCGAGAACTCGATGACCGGCTTGAGCGCGTTGGTCACGTTGCCCGCGATCTGCTTGCTCTTGTTGGCGTCACCCTCGGCGAACGCCGGCTTCGGATTGCTCGACGGCTGGTACACGATGTCGCCGCCCGGCGTGGTCACCTTCTGCACGAAGTGCCGGTCCAGGTAGGTGCCGTTGTCGGCGATCGTCGCGTAGCCGGACGCCATGTCCAGCGGCGACGCGGCGGTCGAACCACCGCCGAGCGCGATGTTGTTGTCGACGGCCTTCAGCGAGGTGACCCCGGCCTCCTTCGCCGCTTCGGCGACGGCCTGCGGACCGGTCACGTTGGCGACCATGTCGAAGAACACGGTGTTGGTCGAGCGCATCGTCGCCTCGGCGACCGTGCACTCCTTCGAGCAACTGTTGGACGCACCCGCGTTGTTGATGTAGCGCGGGTTGCCGTTGGGCAGCACGCCGAACTGGCGGTGGGTGGTGCCGTCGAACGTCTCGCCGAGGCCCTTCCCCATCTTCAGGAACGCGACCAGGTCGAACGTCTTGAACGACGACCCCGGGTTGCGTGCCGTGTTGGCCCAGTCGATGTAGTCGGTCTTGTCGTTCGGGCCGCCGTAGTAGGCGATGACGCCGCGGGTCTTCGGGTCGACCGCGACCAGCGCCTTCTTCAGCTCCGCGGGCTGCCCCTGCATCACGTCGTTGACGGCCTTCTCGGCCAGCCGCTGCGCGTTGGGGTCGAT
This sequence comes from Amycolatopsis sp. NPDC006131, assembly GCF_040614175.1. Taxonomy (NCBI): domain Bacteria; kingdom Bacillati; phylum Actinomycetota; class Actinomycetes; order Pseudonocardiales; family Pseudonocardiaceae; genus Amycolatopsis; species Amycolatopsis sp. NPDC006131. Next base: position 17,339 of record NZ_JBEXTX010000012.1, on the reverse strand, counting down.
CGTCGTGTAGACGTTGTAGCCGTTGGCCTGGATCTTCTCCTTGGAGTAGCCCGCGGCCTCCAGTTCGGCCTCCACCTGCGCCTGGATGAAGGCGTTGTTGCCGGTGATCGCCTGCGGCTTGGTCTGGTCCTTCGGCAGCGGCGTCGGGTACTGGGCGGACTGGCGGTCGGCCTGCGTGATCCAGTTGTACTTGAGCATCTGGTCCATCACGTAGTTCCAGCGCCACGTGGTGTACTCGGCGTTCTCCGACTTGCCGGGGCCCTGGATCATGCCGGCCAGCAGCGCCGCCTCGGACTGGGTCAGCTCGGCCGAGCTCTTGTTGAAGTACGCGTGCGCCGCCGCCTCGATGCCGTACGCGCCACGTCCGAAGTAGACGATGTTCAAGTAGGCCGTGATGATGTCCTCTTTGGACTGCGTCTGGTTCATCTTGAACGACTTGACCAGCTCGGTCGCCTTGCGGGTGAGCGTGGGCGCCTCGTTCTCCGTGGCCTTCTTGATGTACTGCTGCGAAATGGTGGAACCACCGCCGGAGCCGCCGGTCAGGTTGTTGTAGACCGCGCCGAGGATGCCCATCACGTCGAAGCCGTTGTTGGTCTCGAACGTCGCGTCCTCGGCCGCGTACACGGCGTGCTTGACGGTGTCCGGGATCTGGCCTGGCTTGAGGATCTGGCGGTTGCCGCTGTCCGGGATCTCCTTGCCCATGACGGAGCCGTCGCTGTAGTAGTAGGTCACCACCTGGTCCTGCTGGGCCAGGACCTCCTCCGGCGTCGGCACGTCGACCAGGAAGTAGGCGATCGTGAACGCGATCGCGGGCAGCACCACGAACACGCCGAAGAAGGCGTACAGGGTGCGCCGGATGATCTTCCAGCGCCGCTTCTTGCGCTGCTTCGGCGTCAGGGCCGCCTTGCCCTTCTTCCCCTTCCCGGTCTCCTCTGGCGCGTCGTCCTCGGGACCGGAGTCGTTCAGGGGCTCGTCGACGTAGTCGTCGTAGTCGTCGTGGTACCCGCCGGCGTGCAGCTCGGCGTGGGTGAGCAGGCCGGGCTCGGAGTCGCCCATGCCGGGACGGCGGCCGGCCGCGCCCGCGGCGGCACCGGCGCCGGCGGCCGCGGCGGCCGGGCCCGCGGGCGGGCGGTAGCGGCCACGCATCGGCCGGTCGGCCGGGTTCTGGGGTCCACCGTTCTGGGGCCCACCGTTCTGGGGTCCGCCGTTCTGGGGTCCGCCGTTCGGGGGCGGCGGACCGGGACGGCGCGGCGGCGGTGGCGGAGGCATCCGGTTGCCCGCGGGCGGGACGCGGCGGGCGCCACGCTGGGCGTCCGGGTCCTGGCCGCTCGGCCAGCCGGGGCCACCGCCCTCGCCGGGCCACTGCGGGCCCTGCGGGCCACGGGCCTGCGGGCGCTGGGGAGGCACGGGCCGCCGCGGTGGTTCGTCACCGCTCGGCCAGGCCGGGCCGCCGCCCTCGCGCGGCCACTGGGCACGACGGGGTTCATCAGGCTCCTGACCAGGCCAGGAGCGATTGCGGTGGTCGTTCACGAGTGAGCCTCCCAGACCGGCGGTACACCGGGCGCCGTTCTGTGATCGAGTGCCAGCGCTGCGCTACGTCCCCTCACTGCCCGGCCGTCCTCCGGGACGGGCCGTGCGGGGTTCCGTTGCCCGAGACGTACGAACGCACCAGGTGGTTCCAGCGGCACGTCCGGCACACCTCCACCACATGGACGTTGAACTCCCCGACCAGGTTGGCCAGGCGGGCCAGTTCCGTCGGTGTCCTCGCCGAGCCGGAGACGTGCTTGAGCTGTTCCCCGAACACCCAGGACACGTTCGTCAGGCCGTCCTTCCCGCACAGCGGGCAGGGGGCGTCGCTCGGTTCGCCGTGGAACCGGGCAGCTCTGAGCAGGTACGGATCGGCGTCGCAGACGTCGCGCGTGCCGACACGACCGGAGCGGACGCCGGCCAGCAGCGCTCGGCGCTGCAGGGCGTAGTCCACCACCTGTCGCTGGTTCTGCACGGTGACAGAGTACGTGGCCGTCGTGTGTCCGCCATGAGCTGTGCGGACTAACGGTCTGGACCGCGTGTGCGACACGCCGACCTTTCGATAACGCTCTGGTGAACATCACGGGTGTGGTTCAGGGCGCATTGGGTGATCGTTGGTGTTGGCTACACCACTTCGATGTATCGGCCCGATATAATTCGGCGTTAGGTTGCCGGAGTGTCGTGGAAGTCCTCGAAAGGGGGTGCACCGTGCTGGAGTTCGCCATCCTGGGGCTGCTGCACGAGGCACCGATGCACGGCTACGTGCTGCGCAAACGGCTGCACGACACGCTCGGCATGTTCCGCACCTTCTCGTACGGCTCGCTGTACCCGACCTTGCGCCGGTTGCAGCGGGCGGGGTTCATCGAAGAGGCCGACAGTGACGTCGGGGGAGCCGGAGAGCCCGTCAAGGGCTGGGGCCGGCGGGCTCGGACGGTGTACAAGCTCACAGCGGAGGGTAAGGAGCACTTCGCGAAGCTGCTCGTCGACGCCGGGCCGCAGACCTGGGAGGACGAAGGGTTCGGGGTCCACCTGGCCTTCTTCTCCCGGACACCGGCCGATGTCAGGATGCGGATCCTGGAGGGCAGGCGCCGCCGGGTCGAGGAACGCCGTGAAGGACTCCGGGCGGCGCTCGCCCGGGCCGAGGAGAAGATCGACCGGTACACGCGTGAGCTGCACCGCCTGGGGCTGGAGAGCAGCGAGCGCGAGGTGCGCTGGCTGAACGAACTGATCGCGCACGAGCAGGACGAGCAGAACCGCGGGCTTCAGAGCTGAGACCGCATCCGAAATCGGCAAGACATCACTGAACGAAGGAGAAACCGGCATGGGCGACAACAGCGGCCGCGTACGGGTGGCCATCGTTGGCGTCGGAAACTGTGCGGCGTCGCTGGTGCAGGGGGTGCACTACTACCGCGACGCCGACCCGGCCTCGCGGGTGCCCGGCCTGATGCACGTGCGGTTCGGCCAGTACCACGTCGGTGACGTGGAGTTCGTGGCCGCGTTCGACGTCGACGCCAAGAAGGTCGGCCAGGACCTGTCGTCCGCGATCCTCGCCAGCGAGAACAACACGATCAAGATCACCGACGTGCCGCCGCTCGGTGTGCCGGTCCTGCGCGGCCCCACGATGGACGGTCTCGGCCGCTTCTACCAGGAGACCATCGAGGAGTCCGACGAGGAGCCGGTCGACGTCGTCGCCGCGCTGCGCGAGGCCCAGGTCGACGTGATGGTTTCGTACCTGCCGGTCGGGTCCGAGCAGGCCCAGAAGTTCTACGCCCAGTGCGCCATCGACGCCGGTGTGGCCTTCGTCAACGCGATCCCGGTCTTCATCGCCTCGAACCCGGAGTGGGCGCAGAAGTTCACCGACGCGGGTGTCCCGATCGTCGGTGACGACATCAAGTCCCAGGTCGGCGCCACCATCACGCACCGCGTGCTGGCGAAGCTGTTCGAGGACCGCGGGGTCCAGCTCGACCGCACCATGCAGCTGAACGTGGGCGGCAACATGGACTTCAAGAACATGAAGGAACTGGAGCGCCTGGAGTCCAAGAAGGTCTCCAAGACCCAGGCCGTCACCTCGCAGATCGACCGCGACCTCGGCAAGGCCAACGTCCACGTCGGCCCGTCGGACTACGTGCAGTGGCTGGAAGACCGCAAGTGGGCCTACGTCCGGCTGGAGGGCCGCGCCTTCGGTGACGTGCCGCTGAACCTGGAGTACAAGCTCGAGGTGTGGGACTCGCCGAACTCGGCGGGCATCATCATCGACGCGGTGCGCGCCGCGAAGATCGCCCTCGACCGCGGCATCGGCGGCCCGCTGCTGTCCGCGTCGTCCTACTTCATGAAGTCGCCGCCGGAGCAGTACGACGACTCGACCGCGCGGGACGCGGTGGAGAAGTTCATCACCGGCGACATCGAGCGCTGAGTGCCCAGGGGCCCGGTCCTGGACCGGGCCCCTTTTTTTTCAGTCCCGGAGCGCGGCGGGCAGGTCCGCGACGGTGTCCAGCACGCGGTGGGCCTGCGCCAGCACGGCCGGATCCGGCGGGAAGTGCGGGTTCGGCACGGCGTAGACGGTCATGCCCGCGGCCAGCGCTGCCTTGAGCCCGTTGGTGGTGTCCTCGACGGCGGCGCACCGCGCGGGGTCCTTGCCCAGCCTGCGGGCGGCTTCCAGGTAGACATCCGGCGCCGGCTTGCCCGCGGCGACCTGCTCACTGGACAGCGCCACCTCGACGAGGCCGGTCAGGCCGGTGGCCTCGAGGAACGCCTGGATCAGCACCGGCGGTGACGAGCTGGCGATCGCCACCGGGTACCGCTCGCCGACCGCGCGCACGGCTGCCGCGGCGCCGGGCAGCACGGGCGGCCCGCCCGCGTAGCGCTTGGCCATCTGGTCGATCACGACCTTGGCGATCCGGTCCGGCGTGAGCCGCGCGCCCAGGTGCTCGACCAGGTAGCGCGCCCATTCCGGGGTGCTCATCCCCTGCATCGCCCTGGTCGCCGTGGCCGTCCAGCTGCCGCCGTGGTCGGCGACCACCGCCCGGCGGACCTCGTCCCAGGTCTGCTCGGAGTCCACGAGCACCCCGTCGAGGTCGAAAACCACCGCGTCCATGCCCGTGACCGTACCTACTCGCCCGCCGCCAGGCGCAGGATCGGGTCGAGCAGGCCGGGGAAGCGTTCGCCCAGGTCGTCGCCGCGGACCTGGATCCGCCGGTGCCTGCCGTCGACGGTCATGGTGATCACGCCGGCCTCCCGCAGGATCCGCCAGTGGTTGGTCAGGGTCGACATCGGCACGTCCAGGCCGTCGGCCAGCACGGCGCAGGTCGACCCGGGGTTGCCGGAGGCGCGCCGCACCAGTTCCAGCCGCACCGGATCGCCGAGCGCGTGCAGCACCGGCGCGAGTGCCAGCGACTCGCGAGCGGGGTGGGGTAGCGATCGCATGGGTCGAGCGTAGCAAACAGTTCGACAGTTCGGGATTATCGAATTATGGTCCGGTCCCATGACGGAGATCGGAACGCGCGCCGTGAGCCGGCCGGTGCTGCTCACGCTGACCTGCCTCGGCCAGTTCATGGTGCTGCTCGACAGCACCATCGTCGGCGCGGCGCTGCCCGACATGCGGGAACGGCTGCACGTCGGGCTCAGCGGCCTGCAGTGGATCGTGGACGCCTACGTGCTGCTGGTCGCCATGCTGTTGCTGTCCGGCGGGGTCTTCGCCGACCGGTTCGGCCGCAAGCGCGTGTTCCTCGCCGGGGTCGCGGTGTTCACGGCGGCGTCCGTGGTGTGCGCCGTCGCGCCGTCGATCGGATGGCTGATCGCCGGACGGGTGCTGCAGGGCATCGGGGCCGCGGCGCTCAGCCCCGCGTCGCTGGCCCTGCTCAGCGCCGCGCACCCGGTACCGGCCGAGCGCGTCCGGGCGATCGGGCTGTGGGCCGGGTTCAGCGGGATCGGCCTGGCCGCCGGACCGCTGGCAGGCGGCCTCCTGGTCGAGGCCTTCTCCTGGCCTGCCATCTTCCTGGTGAACGTGCCCGTCGGCGCGGTCCTGCTGGTGGCCGGCGTGCGCGTCCTGGGCGAGTCCCGCAACTCGGAGGCGCCGTCGATCGACGTGCCGGGCACGGTCCTGTCGGTCCTGGGCGTCGGGGCGCTGACCTACGGCCTGATCGAGGGCGGATCGCGCGGCTGGACTTCGCCACTGATCCTGGGCAGCTTCGCGGTCGCGGTGGTGGTGCTCGCCGGGTTCGTCGCCGTGGAGGCCCGCCGGACGGCGCCGATGCTGCCGTTGCGGCTGTTCCGGGAGCGGCTGTTCACGGTGTCGAACACGGCGATGGTCGTGGTGGGTTTCGCGTTGATGGGCTCGTCGTTCTTCTTCTCGCAGTTCTTCGTGCACGTCCAGGGCAGTTCGGTCCTGGTGGCCGGGTTGCGGACGCTGCCCGCGTCGCTCGGCATGGTGGTGGTGAGCCCGTTCGCGGGAAGGCTCGCGGCGCGGCACGGCTTCCGGGTCGTGGTCACCAGCGGTCTGGTGCTGGCCGGGCTGGGCCTGCTGGTGCTGGGGTTCGTGGACGCGGACACCGGCTACGGCAACGTGTGGTGGCGGCTGGCGCTCACCGGGATCGGGTTCGCGCTGGCCATGTCGCCGTTGACCGGGGCCGCGATCCAGGCGGTGAGCCCGCGGGAGGGCGGGCTGGTGTCCGGGATCAGCAGTACGACCAGGCAGATCGGGGCCGTGCTCGGCGTGGCGGTGCTGGGCGCGGTCGTGCAGACCGGTGCGGGCCTGGGCAGCGCCTTCGTGGTGGCCGGCGCCGTCACCCTCGGCGGCGCGGTGCTGGTTGTGAGCCGATTAACTTAGACAACCTAAGCAATAAAAGCTTAGTATAGCTAAGTGAATCCAGGAGTAGCAGAGCTCGCGCACGAGCTGCGCCCGCTGGTCTTCCGCCTCTACTACGTGGTCCGGCGGCTGACCCCGCAGCACCAGCTCACCCTGACCCAGGGATCGGTGCTCAGCGAGCTGGTCCACGGCGGCCCGCGGCGCATGAGCGTCCTCGCCGAGCTGGAGGGCGTGCGGCAGCCGTCGATGACGGACCTGGTCCGCAGGCTGGAGCGGCTCGGCCTGGTGAGCAGGCGCCCCGATCCGGACGACCGGCGGGCGGTGCTCATCGAGGCCACCGAGTCGGGCACGCGGTACGTGACCGACCTGATCACGGCCCGCGAGGAGTTCCTGCGCGAGCGCCTTGCCGCCCTGGATCCGGCCGACCGCGACGCGATCGACGCCGCGCTGCCGGCCTTGCGGAGGCTCATCGATCCGGTCAAGAAGGAGGAGCTGCTCGCATGAGCAGTCACAGTCACGGGAGCCTGCTGGACGCGCTGAAGAACCAGCCCAAGCAGGTGTGGATCACGGCGTTCGCCGCGGTCATCGCGTTCATGGGGATCGGACTGGTGGACCCGATCCTGCTGTCCATCGCCGAGGGGCTGCACGCCACGCCGTCCCAGGTGACGCTGCTGTTCTCGTCCTACCTGGGCGTCCAGGTGATCGCGATGCTGGTCACCGGCGCGGCGAGCGCGAAGTTCGGTCCGAAGCGGACGGTCCTCACCGGGCTGGCGCTGATCGTGGTCGCGACCGCGCTGTGCGCCGCGGCCGGGTCGATCGAACAGCTCGTCGCCCTGCGCGCGGTGTGGGGTCTTGGCAACGCGTTCTTCATCGCCACCGCGCTGTCAGTGATCGTCGGCGCCGCGACCGGCGGGCAGGCCGGCGCGATCCTGCTCTACGAGGCGGCGCTCGGCGTCGGCCTGGCGGTCGGGCCGCTGCTTGGCGCCCTGCTCGGCAGCATCTCCTGGCGCGGCCCGTTCGTCGGCACCGCCGTGCTGATGGCCGCCGCCCTGGTGCTGTGCTCGATCTTCCTGGCGAGCGACAAGCATGAGAAGCGGACCCCGATCCGGCTGCTCGACCCGCTGCGCGCGCTGAAGCACGCCGGCCTGCTGCGCACCTCGATCGGCTCGGCGTTCTACACCGCCGCGTTCTTCACCGTCCTGGCGTGGACGCCGTTCGTGCTGGACTGGAGCGCCGTCGCGGTCGGGCTGATCTTCTGCGGCTGGGGCCTGTGCGTCGCGGTCGCCGGGGTGGTGCTCGCGCCGAAACTGGCGGCCCGGCTCGGTGAGCGGCACGCGACCGTGGTGTCCGTGCTCGGCTACGCGGTGCTGATGGTGGTGCTCGTGGTGCCGAGCAAGCCGGTGATCGTGGTCGGCGTGATCGTGTCCGGGCTGGTCTCCGGCCTGCTGAACACGCTGTTCACCGGCACCGCGATGTCGATCAGCGGCGCGCCCCGTCCGGTGGCCAGCGCGGGCTACAACTTCTGCCGCTGGCTCGGCGGCGCCGTGGCCGCCACCCTCGTCGGGCACGTCGCCGAATGGCTCGGGTCGGAGCACGCCCCGTTCGTCATCGCCGCGGTCCTGTGCGTGCTGGCCGGGGGTCTCCTCGCGGTCCGGACGAACAGCGCGGATCCGCACCGCGTGCCGCGTGAGGCGGCTCTCGTCGGGGAAGAGCTTTGACTGCCGTTCACCTGTAGTTTGAGGACACCTGGCCTCTGTCGCTTAACGTCACCAGCGTTTCCCCTGACTGAGTGACTGGAGACCAGGTGTCCTTCACCCCCGGGCGGCTGCTGCCCCTCCTTACCCACACGAGCGGCCGGGCCGCCACCACGTGCATCTACCGCTGCGGCAACCAGTGCGCTCACGAAGCGCCCAACGAGTCTTCGAACGAGTACTTCGGTGATGTCGTCAAGGGCATGTCGCGCCGCGGCGCGTTCAAGGCCGGCGCGATGATGGCCGCCGCGGCCGGCGGGTTCGCCGCGCTGAACGCCGGCGCCACCGCCTCCGCGGCGGTCCCGCCCGCGCTCGCCGGCAAGCGCCCCGGCCGCCCCGTGCCGGGCACGGACTTCACCCCGGTCGCGCCGAACAAGGCCGACGCGGTCGTCATCCCCGACGGCTGGGAGCAGAACGTCGTGATCCGCTGGGGCGACCCGGTCGTCACCGGCGCGCCGAAGTTCGACATCGCCAAGCAGACCGCGGCCGCGCAGGCGAAGCAGTTCGGCTACAACAACGACTTCGTCGGGCTCATCCCGCAGGACCGCCAGGGCAAGCGCTTCCTGATGGTCGTGAACCACGAGTACACGACCGAGACGCAGATGTTCCCGGCGGGCCAGTACGACTCGGCGAACCCGACCGAGGAGCAGGTCAAGATCGGCTGGGCGGCGCACGGCCTGTCCGTCGTGCTCGTGGAGAAGCAGCGCGACGGCGGCCTCGAGGTCGTGCCGAGCCGCTACGGGCGCCGCATCACGCTGGACACCACCTTCGAGGTGCGCGGCCCGGCCGCGGGCTCGAAGTACCTGAAGACCTCCGCCGACCCGACCGGCACCAAGGTGCGCGGCACCCAGAACAACTGCGCCGGCGGCGTGACGCCGTGGGGCACGGTGCTGTCCGGCGAGGAGAACTTCCACCAGTACTTCGCCAACTCGGACAAGATCAGCGACCCGGTCGAGCAGGCGCGGCTGACCCGCTACGGCATCGGCAAGGGCACCTCGACCCGCAAGTGGGAGCGCTTCGACAAGCGCTGGGACGTGCCGCAGGAGCCCAACGAGGTCAACCGGTTCGGCTGGGTCGTCGAGATCGACCCCAACGACCCGAACTCGACGCCGATCAAGCACACCGCGCTGGGCCGCTTCAAGCACGAGGCCGCCAACGTCAAGATCACCAAGGACGGCCGGGTCGCCGTCTACTCCGGTGACGACGAGCGCTTCGAGTACATCTACAAGTTCGTGTCGAAGGGCAAGTACAAGCCGGGGACCAGCGCCCACGCCCGCCGCCACAACTCGGCGCTGCTCGACGAGGGCACGCTGTACGTCGGCAAGTTCACCGGCGACAGCCCGGCAAGCCAGATCGACGGCACCGGCAAGCTCCCGTCCGACGGCGAGTTCGACGGCCGCGGCGAGTGGATCCCGCTGGCCAGCGGCGACAAGTCCTTCGTGGACGGGTTCACCGCCGAGGAGGTCTACGTCTTCACGCGCCAGGCCGCGGACAAGGCGGGCGCGACCAAGATGGACCGCCCGGAGGACATCGAGCCGAACCCGGTCAACGGCCGCATCTACGCCGCGCTGACCAACAACAGCGACCGCGGCGCGGCGGGCAAGGCCGGCGTCGACGAGGCGAACCCGCGCATCGGCAACAAGAACGGCCACGTGCTGGAGTGGGAGGAGGACCGCGGCGACGCGGCCTCGACGAAGTTCTCCTGGCGCCTGCTGCTGGTCTGCGGTGACCCGGCCACGGCCGACACCTACTTCGGCGGTTTCCCGAAGGACCAGGTCAGCCCGATCTCCTGCCCGGACAACGTGGCGTTCGACCCGTACGGCAACCTGTGGATCTCCACCGACGGCAATGCGCTGGGCATGAACGACGGCCTGTTCGCGGTGCCGGTCGACGGCCCGAACCGCGGCCAGGTCAAGCAGTTCCTCACGGTGCCGATCGGCGCGGAGACCTGCGGCCCCAACGTGACGAGCGACTTCGTCACGGTCGCGGTGCAGCACCCCGGTGAGGGCGGCACCGTGCAGAACCCGCAGTCGCACTGGCCGGACGGCGGCGACAACCTGCCTCGCCCGGCGGTGGTTTCGGTGTGGCGCAAGCGCCGCTGACGGCACGACGGAGCCCGGGGACCAAGCTCCCCGGGCTCCGCGAGTTCCACGTTCAGGGCCGTGAGTCGACCGTTCGAGCGGAATCCGACCGCGGCCGGGCGCCCAGCACCAGCGCGACGAGCGCCCCGGCGAGCATGCAGGCGCCGACGACCCACAGGCCGGTCCGCTGCGACCCGGTCAGGTCCCGCAGCCAGCCCGTCACGTACGGCGCCGCGAAGCCGGAGATGTTGCCCAGCGAGTTGATCAGCGCGATGCCGCCCGCGGCCGCCGCGCCGGAGAGGAACGTCGAGGGCAGCGCCCAGAACGTCGGCAGCGCCGCGCACACCCCCACGGCGCAGATCGTCACCGCGACCATCGCCGCGTACGGGTTGCCCAGGTACAGCGCGACCGGGATGGCCACGCCGCCGACGATCATCGGCAGCGCGACGTGCCACTTCCGCTCCCGCGTGCGGTCGCCGTGCCGCGCCCAGAAGACCATCACCACCGCGGCGATGACGTACGGGATCGCGGTGACCAGCCCGGCCTGCACGGTGGACAGCTTCGTGCCAAACTCCTGGCCGAACCCGGCGATGATCGTCGGCAGGAAGAAGCCCAGCGCGTACAGGCCGTAGGCGATCGCGAAGTACACGAATGCCAGGCCGAGGATGCGCGGGTGGGTCAGCGCCTTGCGCAGCGGCCAGTGGTGCTCGGCCTCGGTCGCCTTGCGCTCGTTGTCCAGTTCGGTCGTCAGCCAGCGGCGCTCGTCCTCGGTGAGCCACTTCGCCTGCTCCGGGCGGTCGGTCAGGTAGAACCAGGTCGCGAACGCGAGCAGGATCGCCGGGATGCCCTCGACGAGGAACATGAACCGCCACCCGGACAGCCCGAACACGCCGTGCCCGTGCGCGATCAGCAGGCTGGACACGGTCGCCCCGATCGCCGACGACACCGGCACGGCGGCCATGAACAGCGCGACGGCCTTGGCCCGCTGCGCCGCCGGGAACCAGTACGTCAGGTACAGGATGATGCCGGGGAAGAAGCCCGCCTCGGCGACGCCGAGCAGGAACCGCATGATCACCAGCGTCGTGGGGTTGGGCACGAACGCCAGCGCCGTCGCGACGATCCCCCAGGTGATCATGATCCGGGCCAGCCACCGGCGCGCGCCGAACCGGTGCAGCGCGAGGTTGCTGGGCACCTCGAGCGTCAGGTAGCCGAGGAAGAAGATCCCGGAGGCGAACCCGAACGCGGTCGCGGTCAGGCCGAGCTCGGTGTTCATCCCGTTCGGCCCCGCGAAGCCGATGTTGACGCGGTCCAGGTAGTTCACGAAGTACAGCAGGGCAAGGAAGGGCATGATCCGCAGCGCGACCTTGCCCAGCACGCGGTCACCCTCGGCGATGGTCCTCGTCGACATCCCCGCATTGCATGCCACGTTCGAGTGGTTCGTCAAGATCTGCCCAGAACACGTTCGATCTCGTTGCGCGGGTACGGCGTCATCCGGCTCTCGGTGTGCAGCCGGAAGTAGAAGTCGTTGACGAGCGCGGCGACCGGCGCGTGCCGCCGCACGACGTCCGCCGCCGCGGGTGGCAGCGCGGGGAGGTCGCCGGTGCGGATGGCCGTGTTGCGCAGCGGGACGTCGGCGATGCCGCCGAGCTCGCGCACGATCCAGTTCACCAGGTGGGTGAGCACGTAGCTCCGGTCGTGGGTCGCGTGGTCGGCGAGGAACCGGCGCTCGGCGGTGGTGAGGTCGAACCGGGACGCGGCCGCCAGCCCGAAGTCGGTGAGGTAGAGCCGTTCGCCGTCGGTGAGGGTGTTGCCGAAGTGCGCGTCGAAGTGCCACAACCCGAGCCGGCTCAGCGACCGGGTGATGGCCGTCAGGTCCCGCTCGGCCATCCCGCACGCGCCCTCGTGCATCCAGCCGTGCAGGTCGTGCGGCACGTGTTCGAGGAACAGCACCAGGTCGGCCGGCGCCGCGGCGAGCGCCTCCAGCCGCCGCCGCACGCCCGGGTGGCCGTGCCAGAACGCGACCCGCTCCGCCCGCTCGGCCGCGGTCGGCACCGGCCGCGGCCCGGCGTCGAGGACGCGCCAGTGGTGCAGCAGCAGGAAGTTCTCGCTGCCGCCGGCGAGCACGTCGTCGCTGGTCAGCACGTGCGCGGCCAGTTCGCGCCAGGCCCCGCCGCCTGCCGAGCCGACCCCGTAGTGCGACCACACCGGCAGCCCGTAGTGGTCGGCGGTCGAACCCGGGTGCGCCAGCTCGACCTCGGTGACCGGCACCCGCTTCACGAAGACCGGCACCCCGCCGACGTCGGCGAGCCAGGTGGTGCCGCCGATGCCCGCGCCGAGCGGCCGGGCGGACTCCAGCGACGCGGTCAGCCGCGGGTCGCTGAGCTGCGCCAACGCGGCGGAGACCCGGGCGTGGCGCGCCCGCCGGGCGCGGAGGGACTGCGACAACGGGATCTCCTCCAGCGGTCCGGGATCAACCACCTAACGTAGGGGCATGCCGGAAAGTCCCCTCGCCATCGTGACCGGTGCCTCCCGCGGGATCGGCGCCGCCGTCGCCCGCGCCCTCGCGCCTGCGTACCGCGTGCTGCTCGGCGGCCGCGACGTCGACGCGCTCGCCGAACAGGCCGCCGAGTCGGCGAACGCCGAGCCGTGGCCGGTGGACCTGAGCGACCTCGACGGCGTGCGCGCGGCGGTCGCCGGCATCGACCGCCTGGACGTGCTCGTCCACTCGGCGGGCACGGCTGAGCTGGGCACCGTCGAGCAGGCCGCGCCCTCGGCGTGGCGGAAGAACTTCGAGGTCAACGTCGTCGCCGTGGCGGAGCTGACCCGGCTGCTGCTGCCCGCGCTGCGGGCCGCGCACGGGCACGTGGTGATCATCAACTCCGGCCAGGGCCTGTCCGCCCGCGCCGGCTGGGGCCCGTACGCGGCGAGCAAGCACGCGGTCCGCGCGTTCGCCGACGCGTTGCGCGCCGAGGAGCCCGGCATCCGCGTCACCTCGGTCTACCCCGGCCGGACCGACACCGAGATGCAGCAGGCGATCATCGCGGGCGAGGGCAAGGAGTACGCCCCGGACCAGTACCTCCGGCCGGACTCGGTCGCCGCGGCGGTGCTGTCCGCGGTCACCGCCGGCCCGGACGCGCACATCTCCGACGTGACCATCCGGCCCCGCCCGCACTAGACGTCGGGTCCGAGTGAGCCGACGAACTCGCGGAAGTCGCCGGCCAGCGCGTCGAACTCCGCGCGTGTGCAGGTCAGCACGGCGCGGACGACGGCGCGCTGTCCCGCCCCCTCGCCCATCGCGAGGTGGACCTCGCTGCGCACGAACGTTTCGTCGCCGACCGTGAACCGCAGTTCCTGCACGAAACCGCCGTCGCCGATCTCCTCACCGCTGAGCACGGTCACCTCGTCGGCCGTTTCGCGCAGTTCCCGCGCGGATTCGGCGGCGACCTCGCGCAACGGCGTGGCGACCGGCCACATCCCGCCGGTCAGCATGATCCCGGCGGTGGCCGACCGCGCCGCGGCGAAGGCGGCGTCCCGCGACGGCACCGGTTCCCAGCCGTCGGGCAGTCCGAAGTGGACCGGAACGGGCAGTGTCATCCGAACAACCCCTTGAGGGACTTGCCGACGTCGGCGACGTCCTCGCCGAAGTCCTTGATGCCTTCGCCGGCCGCCTCGATGCCGTCGCCGACCGCGTTCGCGGCCGACTTCGCGGTCTCCGCGACCTTGTGCCCGTCGACCTGCAGGTCGAACCCGACCTCGCCGCCGATTCCGAGCGCCGCCCCGGCGTTGCCCTTGATGTGGAACTTGCCGTCCTCGCCCTTGCCCACGGTGAACCCGGCCTCGGCGCCGAGGCCGGCCCAGCCCTCCGCGGTCGCGCCCGCCCCGACGCCACCGACGTCGACGGCGCCACGCACGCTGCCGCGCGCCCCGGCGAACACTCCGGCCTTGGCCTCGACGGCCTCCTTCGTGGCCTTGAACCCGGCGCGGCCGCGGACGCCGAACATGGCTTCCGCCTTGCCGTCGAGACCGAGGACGCCGTAGTCGACGCGGCCGGTCGCGGTGCTCTTGACGCCGTCGATGGTCTCGGCCTCCAGGATGAGGCCCTTGTTGTTCAGCGCCGCCTGGAGGTTGGTCTCGATGCCGACCATGGTCTCGACCTTGCCGCTGAGCGTCAGGTCGCCCTTCTGGAGCTTGCCCTCGGCGACCTGGTGCAGCAGGTAGGCGTAGTAGCGGTAGCGGCCCAGCTTGCCGTGCTCCGGCGGAATGAACTTGCTGCCGTTCTCCCACGTCTTGACCGACGAGCTGCCACTGGCGTCCCACCCGCTGGTGACCGCGTCGACGAGACCGCCGATCGCGCTGCCGGCCGCGGCCTCGATCGTGCCGATGACCCGCGCGGCCTCGACGGCTTCGCGTTCCAGCTGGTCGCGCGCCCGGTCGAGCACTTCCCGCGCCTGCTGCTGGAGCTGCTCACCCTGCCGCACCGCTTCTTCCGCGGCCTCCTCGGCGGCCTGCCCGGCGGCTCGCTCGAGAGCGCGGCGGCCGTCGTTCCACAGCTCGATCGCCTCCCGGGCCTGCTCCTGCGCCCAGCGCAACGTGTCGGCGTAGCGGCTCAGCCCGCCCGCGGCGGCCGCCAGGCTGTCGGCCGCCTTCAGCCACTGCGGTGGCAGCAGGTCGACCAGCTCGCCGAAGGCGTCGGAGGCAGCGCCCTGCCAGCCCGGCACGCCGAAGCCGGCCAGCCCGGAGCCGACGCCCTCGAACTGCTTCGCCTGGTCGAGCAGGGTGCGGACGTGCTCGGCGATCGTGTCCGGAGAGCCGGGGACGAGCGCGCGGGGATCGTCGGTGGAGCCGAGCTCCGCGCTCACCGGCCGGCCCGGCGGATGGCGGCCTCGTTGTCGAGCTCGGTGCCCTGGAACAGCGTGGCCGTGTCCCGCAGCGCGGTGCGCGTCAGGCCGACCCGCTCCTGCAGCAAGCGCGCGGCGATGCGTGCCAGCCCGGTGAACTCGCCGAGCCTGCTCGCCAGAGCGGGGTCGCCGTAGACGTCCGCGGTCGCCACGATCCCGGCGAGCGGCGAATCGTCCAACTTGGCCAGTACGTCGCCTAAGTGATCTGCGGCGTTGTTCAGCTCATCCGGCTCGGCGTCAAGAACTCCCCACACGTGCTCCGATGTAAGCCAGCGGGCGGGAACGGGCGGTGAACGAGCGTGTGAGCGGGGGTGAACCGGCCGCGAAGATCAAGATCGGGTGATTCCGTTGTGCAACGTTTTGACCACGGTGTCCACGATGCCGTGCCGGGGCACGCCGGACAGCTCGCCCTCGGTGTGCCCGGTGTACACCAGCGCCCACAGGACCCGCTGGATCCACTGTGGAGTGAGCCCGGGGTCGAACACGCCCTCCGCCTGCCCGCGTTCGATGAGGGCGATCACCGGATCGTCCGGCGGCGTGCCGCCGTCCGGGCCGTACTCGGCCAGCACCCTCGGGTCGCCGAACAGGAAGACCAGCCGGTCCCCGACCGCCACCATCGCGGCGACCAGCCTGCGCATGGCGTCCAGCGCCGGTCCCTGGTCGATGGCGGCGTCGGCGACGGAGGACTCGATGGCGGCGATCGAGTCCACGACCGCGGCCTTGATCAGGGTCGCGCGATCCGGGAAGTAGCGGTGCAGGGTGGTCCGCCCGACCCCGGCCGCGTCGGCGATCTCGGCGAGTTTCGCCTGGTAGTCGCGACCGAGGAGGGTCGCGGCGGCGCTGAGGATGGCGCTGCGGGTCCGGTCGCGGGTGCTCACGGCGACAAACTACCGCCTTGCCATATCGGAGCATAGGAGTACTGTTGTGGAACATTGATGTTCCATTCTGGGGAGGACGACATGCGGATCCTGGTGACCGGCGCGACGGGGAACGTGGGCCGGCTGGTGGTGGATGAGCTGCTCGCCGCGGGCGCGTCGCAGGTGCGGGCGCTCACCACCGATCCGGTGCGGGCCGCGCTGCCGCCCGAGGTGGAGGTCGTCGAGGGCTACCTCGGCCGCGTCGAGACGCTGCCCCGCGCACTGGAGGGCGTGGACCGGATGTACCTGGCGCCGCTGACCCGCACGGTGCGGGAGGTGACCGCGCTGGCCAGGGAGGCCGGCGTGACGCGGATCGTCGACCTCGCCGGGCCGGAGGGCAGCTGGTGGTACGACATCGAAAAGGCGGTGGAGCATTCCGGCATCCCGTGGACGCACCTGGAAGCCGGCGAGTTCATGACGAACACGACGATCTGGGCGGACCAGATCCGGAGCCGCGGCGAGGTGCGCGAGGCGTACCCGCGGGCGGCGAACGCGCCGATCGCGCTGGAGGACATCGCGGCCGTCGCGGCGAAGGTTCTGCTGGAGGACGGCCACGAAGGCGCGGCGTACGGGCTGACCGGGCCGGAGACGCTCACCCGCGCGGAGCTGGTGGAGCAGATCGGGCAGGCGCTGGGGCGGGAGATCCCGCTGGTCGAGGTCTCCCACGCGGACGCGCTGGCCGACCTGACGGAGACGATGGGCGCGGACGCGGCCGCCTGGTACCTGGACGGTTGCGCCGAGATGGCGGAGCACCCGCAGCCGGTTTCGCCTGCGGTGTCGCGGGTGCTGGGCCGCCCGGGCATGAGGTTCGCCGAGTGGGCGGTCGCGCATGCGGCGTTGTTCCGTTAGGCCCGCAAGCGGGTGGCGGCGCACGGAGTGCCCTTGCCGCGGTCGCGAACGCTGGGGCACTCGGGCGTGACGTTCGCCGAGTGGGCGACCGCGCACGCGTCGTTGTCCGTGCGGCTCGCGAGGTGCGGCCGCATCGCGGGTGCTGGGCCGCCCGGGCATGAGGTTCGCCGAGTGGGCGGCCGCGCACGCGTCGTTGTTCCACTAGGCGCGCAAGCGGGCGGCGGCGCCGAGGTGGCGGAGTATCCGCAGCCGATCTCGCCCGCGGCGTCTAGGGTGTCCGGGCACGGCCCACGCCGAGTGGGCGGCCGCGCGCCTCGTTGACCGTCAGGCGCGCAAGCGTGCGGCGACCTCACGGGTGCTGGGCCGCCCGGGCATTCCGTTCGTCGAGTGGGCGGTCGCGCACGCGTCGTTGTTCCACTAGACGATTAATGCGTAAGTCGAGGCGGTAGTCGAAGACGGGCGAAGGGTGTTCAAGATCAGTTTGTGACGACCGACCTGAACACCCTTCTCAC